>CAYWNR010000332.1:0-4504 GCA_964459705.1 uncultured Gemmatimonadaceae bacterium
ATGAGCTGCTCGAGCGCGCGGCGGGCCACCTCGCGCCGCACCGGATCGAAGCAGGACACCACCACCGTATCGGGGGTGTCGTCGATGATCACGTCCACGCCGGTCGCGGTCTCGAACGCGCGGATGTTGCGGCCTTCCCGCCCGATGATCCGACCCTTCATCTCGTCGGACGGCAGGGCCACCGCCGACACGCTCGTTTCGGCGGTATGCTCGGCCGCGAGCCGTTGGACCGCCAGCGCGATGATCTTCTTGGCCTCGCGATCCGCCGTGCGCTTGGCTTCTTCCCTGATGTCCCGCAGCAGCGCCGCCGCTTGACTCCGGGCCTCGTCCTCCAGCGACCGCATCAACTCCGCGCGCGCCTCGTCGGGGGTCAGACCGGCCAAGCTCTCCAGCCGCGCTTGCGCCTCCGCCACCACGCGGCGGGCCTCGTCATGCGCCTCGCGCAGCCGCTTGTCCTCGACCGCGGCCGCGCGGTCGCGTTCGGCAAGCGTCTTCTCTCGCTCTTCCAGGGTGTCGAGCTTCCGGTCCAGCAGCCCGGTGCGCTCTTCAAGGCGACGTTCGAGTCGCTCGATTTCCTCGCGCCGGGTGGCGACTTCCTGCTCCCAGGCCTCCCGAGTGCGGATGACCTCCTCGCGACCGGCCAAGGCGAGCTGCGCCCGCTCGGCCTCCGCGGTCCGACGGGCCTCTTGGAGCACGCGCTCGGCCACCTGCGCACCCGCCCGGCCCTCGGCCTCGGCCCGACGTCGCTCGAGGCGGCGTGCCACAAAAAACGATACCGCCCCGGCCAGAACCGACAGGCCAAGTGCGGCAGGAAGCCAGAAGACAACCGGCGTAGCATCCATCAGCCATCTATCTCCAGCGGCGGCAGCGCCACGAACGGCGCGCGCCGCGCCCCCGGCACTTGCGAGGTCGCAGCGGGACAACCCCTTACGGCTCTAGAAACTACGCGTCGTCTGGCGAGGAGGCAAACGTTCCGGTCGTGCGGCGCATGGCCGGGGGGAGGAGCCGGGACAGCTCCGCCGTGAGCAGGCCCAGCCGCTCCGCGACCCGATCCTGGAGGCGCCGTTCCTGAAACAACTCGTCCGCGATCGCCAAGGCCGCGAGCACGGCCGCCTTGTGGGTCTCGACGATCGACCCGGCCGAGAGGATCTCCTTGAGGTGCCGATCCACCAACTCCGCCACGGCGCGCGTGTACTCTTCGGGTCGGTCGGACCGGAGCGAGTACTCGTCCGCACCGATGCGGACCTTCACCAGGGGCCGGCTCGGCCCGCTCACCGGGAGGTGGCCTCCGGCCCCACCTGCTCTTCGAGGAACTGCAGCCGCATCAGCAGCTGCTCGACCCGCTCGCGGGCGGTTCGCAGCCGCGTGTGCAGCTCGATGTTCTCTTCTTCCAGTGCCTGGATGCGGTCGCGCGCCGCGGACAGGTCGGGCGCCACCCCCGCCTTCGACCGACTCGTTTCGGCCTTGAGGGCCCGGCGGCGCCACTGGGCCACCTCTTCGGTGACCGCGCCGATCACGGCCTCCAGCTCCGCGAGGGCCCGCAGTTCAGGTTTGTCGTCGCTCGACGCCAAGCTCGTTCCTCAGTGTGGCGAGCATTCGGTCCACGGCTTCGTCCACATCCTGGTCCCGCAGGGTCCGCTTGGGCTCGCGGAACACGAGCCGCCAAGCCACGCTCCTCCCCGACACGCCCGCTCCCCGATACTCGTCGAACACGCGAGTGTCCTCGAGAAGCGCCCCTCCGGCGCGGCGCAACACTGCCTCGACATCGGCGGCCGCGCATGCATCCGGCAGCACGAGGGCCAGGTCCCGCTCGACGGCCGGCATGGTCGGGAGCGCGGTATACTGTACCGCTTCCCGTGGCGCGCTGTCGAGATCCACTTCGAACCCGAACAGCGCGCCGGCCCATCGCGGAGCGGCCGCGGCAACGGGACCCGCCCAGCCACATCTCGTGCCGCCGGCATCCCGGAGCATCCATCCGTTTCCGTCGGTCACAACGGTGCCACCCCGGGTTCCGGCCAGTCGCACGATGTTCTCAAACATACCTTTGACGTCCCACACGTCGAAGTCTGGCACATCGCCCGCGTGTGTCCAGTGCGCCGGATGCCGGGCCCCGGTCAGCAGCGCCGCCACGCGCTGCGTCTCCGCGGGAAGCCCACCCGAGCATGCCTTCCGAAACACGTGGCCGATCTCGAAGAGCCGTACGTCGCGGACGCGCACCGACCAGTTGTACTCCACCGATCGGGTGAGCCCGGGGAGCAACGACGTCCGGAGGTGCGCGTCCTCCGCCGACAGGGGATTGAGGATGGCGGGAGCGTCGTCCCCATTGGGCGGACCCATGGTCAGCGTCCGCGCTTCGTGCAGGCCGAAGCCGGTGAGCCGCACCCGCACCCGCGCGCTCATCGCTTCGGACGGCGCGCTCGGAACGGTGGTGGGACGGAACGGGCGAAGCTCCGAGGGGAAGGCATCGTAGCCGCGCAGTCGAGCCACTTCCTCGATCAAGTCCACTTCGCGTGTCACGTCCGGTCGCCATCCCGGCACCTGGACAGCCATACGCTCGTCTTTGGGCACCACGGTGAACCCGATGGACGTGAGCAACCGTTCGAGGTCGCCCCGCGGCACTTCGACCCCAAGCAGGTGCGCAACCCGTTTCGGACGAAGGAAGACCGTGCCGGCCTGTTGCGGCTCGGGCCACAGGTCGAGCGCCGGCTCGACTTCCTGGCCACCCGCCACGGCAACGATCAGCTCGATCGCGCGGCGGACCGATCCCGCGAGGCCGATAAGATCGGTTCCCCGTTCGAACCGGTACGACGCGTCCGTGCTCATGCGGAGCGCGGTGCGCGTGCGACGCACCCGGCCCGGATTGAAGTAGGCACATTCGAGCAGGACGTCCGTCGTGTCGTCCGCGACTTCCGAATTCTCGCCGCCCATGACTCCCGCGACCGCGATCGGCCCCTCGGCGTCGCAGATCATGGTCATCTCGGGGGTCAAGGCCTGATCGACCCCGTCCAGCGTCACCAGGTGTTCACCCGCCGCCGCCCGGCGAATCACCAAGCGGTTGCCACGGAGTTTGCGGAGATCGAACGCGTGCATCGGCTGGTTGATCTCGTGCAACACGTAGTTCGTGGCGTCCACGACGTTGTTGATCGGTCGGGATCCGACACTCCGCAAGCGGGCCTGCAGCCATTCAGGGGACGGCCCGACCGTGAGGCCGCGAATCACCGCCGCGATGTACCGGGGGCACCCTTCGGTGTCCTCGATGCGCACGTCCACGCCGGCCACCGTCCCCTGCCCTCCCGCACGACGTGGTGCGGCGGCCGCTCGAGCACCGGGGAATGCGGGCAATCGCACCGACGTGCCCAGCGACGCGGCGAGCTCGCGGGCGATGCCGCGCTGGCACAGGAGATCGGGACGGTTGGGCGTGACCTCGATCTCGAAGCGCGTGTCGGCGAGCGGAATCGCGTCGAGCAACCGCGTGCCGGGGGGTGCATCCGTGTGGAGCTCGAGGATGCCCTCGTGCTCGGTGCCAAGACCCAGCTCCCGCGCTGAGCAGAGCATGCCGTTCGAGAAGATGCCGCGGATCTTCCGCCGCTCGAGTGTGAACCCTCCGGGGAGCCTGGCCCCGACGGGCGCGAACGGATAGGTGCGTCCCGCCGCGACGTTCGGAGCACCGCACACGACCTCGAGCACCTCGCCACCCGCGTTCACCGCGCACAGGCTCAGGCGGTCCGCGTTGGGGTGGCGCTCGACACGCTCCACGCGGGCGATCACGACGTCACCCAGATCGTCGTGCACGCGCTCGACAGCCTCGACCGCCGCGCCCGCCATGGTGAGCCGCTCGGCCGTGTCGGCGACGTCCAGCCGCCGCTCGAGGAGATCGCTGAGCCAATTCAGGGAGGCAAGCATCCCTACTCCGCGAACTGCTCGAGGAACCGCATGTCGTTCTGATAGAGCATGCGGATGTCGGGAATGCCGTGCCGTACCAGCGCGATCCGACCAGGGCCCATGCCGAACGCGTACCCGGTGAACCGCTCGGCGTCGACCCCGCACGCCTCGAAAACGGCCGGATGCACCATGCCGGACCCCATGATCTCCATCCACCCGGTCTGCTTGCAGGTCGGGCACCCCGCTCCGCGGCAGATCTGGCACTGCACGTCCACCTCCGCCGACGGCTCGGTGAACGGGAAGTACGACGGACGAAACCGCACCGGCGTGTCGCGCGCGAAGAAGCGGTGGACGAAGTAGTCGATGGCGGCCTTGAAGTCCACGAAGCTCACCCCTTCGTCCACCACGAGACCCTCGATCTGCTCGAACACGGGCGCGTGCGACGGGTCGAACGGATCGCGACGGTAGCACAGCCCGGGCACGACGACCCGGATCGGTGGCAGGTAGTGCTCCATGACCCGTGCCTGCACCGGCGAGGTGTGCGTTCGCAGCAGAATCCCCGGGGCGAGGTAGAACGTGTCGTGCATGTCCGCCGCCGGATGATCCAGCGGAATGTTCAGCT
>CAYWNR010000333.1:0-4504 GCA_964459705.1 uncultured Gemmatimonadaceae bacterium
GCGGCCGCGTCTTCCAGGGTGACATTGATTTCTCCGCCGACCAGAATCGCGATGCCGCTCAGGTAGAACCAGAACATCAGGATGACGAGTGTACCGAGCGAGCCATAGAGCACGCCGAAATCGCCGAAGTGACGAACAAATAGCTTGAAGAGTACTGACACAGCCATCCAGGTTACCGTCGCGACGATGCTCCCCGGCAGCAGCCATTTCCATTTCTGCTCCTGCACGTTCGGTGCGAAACGGTAGAGACCGAGAAGCGCCACGATGAGCAGACATGCGGCGGCCGGCCACAGGGCCAGTTTCCAGACGAAGTGATGTGCCGAACCGGCCGAGATCCGGTCCAGCACGTCGGGGCCGTACACGACGATGATCGATGCGGCGGTTAGCAGCACGCCCATCGCGACTGCCAGGGCCACGGCTACCAGGCGGGACTTCCACCACGTCCGGCTTTCTTTCAGTTCATAGATGTCGTTGAGCGTGCTGATAAGTCCGGCGGTCGCCGATGAGGACGACCACAGCGCAAAGAGCAGGGAGAACCAGACTCTCCCTGCGCCCGCGGTCTCCGCCAGCACCCGCCGAATGAGATTGGACGCACCCGAGGGCAGCAGGTGTCCCAGGTACGTCGCGACGGTGCCGTGCGAATCGGGCGCGTAGCCAAGCATCGAAACGATGCTGGTGACGGCCAAGAGCATGGGGAAGAACCCCAGAAGGAACCAGAAGGCCAGCTCGGCGGCACGGTTCACGACGTTGTCCCTTCCTGCTCTCCGCCAAGCCGTGCGAACCAGCGCTCGCCTGCTCGATCCAACCGATTGAAGCATCGCTGTCATCCGGACCCCGGACATTCCCTGGTGTAGACCTTCACACGAAGCGTCTATATGTGAATCCGGCGGCGCTCGCCCCTCACCAGGCGGTACGTGCCCTCCACCGCCACGGCAATCGTGATCATGGCCGCGAGCACCCATAACTTCGCCGGGGCGGTCGTCGCCGTCTGCCACACCAGCGTGCCCAACGCCGCGACACACGCCACGGCGCCGACCATGGAAATCCCTGCGTGGCTCTTGGTCTCCGCCGCGTGCCGGACGTTGCCGAAGTTCACGGCGGCAAAGATCAAGAGAAATCCGGCGCTCCCCAGCGTTGAGATGCTGGTGAGATCGAACAGGTTGGCGACGACGAGCGTCAACGCCGCAGTGATCAGCAGCCCCTCTATCGGCTGACTCCACACCTTCCGCTCGAGTTCCGACGGCAATTCGCCGTCCCGCGCGATGCAGTAACTCAATCGGGCGGAGCCGTAGAACGTGGCGTTGATCGCGGATGCCGTGGACAGCATCGCCGCGACCGCGATCATATCGAAGCCTGCCTGCCCGAAGAACGACCGGGCCGCCTCCGACAACGCGTAATCCTTGGCCGCCACGATCTTGTCCACCGGGAGATTCCCCAGCGTGACCAGCGATACCAGCACGTAGAGCACGATCACGAATCCCACTGCCATGTAGAACGCGCGTGGCAGTGTGCGCGCCACGTCCTGCACGTCCTGCGCGGTGTTGGCGATCAGCTCGAAGCCCTCATACGCCAGGAAGATGATCATGCCACCCGCCACCAGCTGTACCGGCGGCGACCAGGAACCAGTCGCGAACCGGGACGTCTGGACGCTGGCAACGCCGACGCCGACGAACAACAACAGGATCGCCACTTTCAAACCGACGATCCAGTTCTCCGCCCTCCCGATCCATTTGGCGCCGAGCAGGTTCAGCGCGGCAATCAGGAGCACGCTGAGACTGATCAGCGCGTGTGTGCCGGGCGCCCGCCAGGCCGGCGGCAGGAACGTCGCGCCGTAGTTGCCGAAGGCGAAGGCGTACAGCGATACCATCACGACGTAGCTCAGCCACAACAGTACGTTCAGACTGCCGGTAACCATCCCGGCGCCGAGCGTGCGGTTGAGAAACGTCACCGTACCCCCGCGACTCGGATAGGCAACCGACAGCTTCGCGTACGAATACGTCGTCAGCAGGGCCACGGCACCCGCCAGGGCAAATGCCACCGGGGTGCCGCCGTGCGCCATTTGCACCGCCAACCCGAGCACCGCGAAGATCCCGCCGCCCACCATCCCACCCACCCCGATGGCGACCACCGCCCACAACCCGATCTTGCCGTCCCCGGCTCTGCTCATGGACCACTCACCCAGCTGACCGTCTGCATGTCCTATCGCCCGACGGTCAACTTACACGCCACCGGGCGCCGCCGGCGATTCGGGCATCACCGACGGCGGTTTGATGCCCAGGCCCCCGAGCAGATCGAGCGGCAGCGGAAACACGATCGTCGTGTTCTTCTCGGTGCCGATCTCGATAAGCGTCTGCAGATAGCGTAACGTGATCGCGATCGGTTCGCGGCTCAGCACCGCCGCGGCCTCGGAGAGCTTGGCCGCCGCCTGGAACTCGCCGGTTGCCGCGATGACCGTGGCCCGCCGCGTCCGTTCCGCCTCGGCCTGTGTCGCGATCGCCCGCTGGAGCACGGCTTCGCCCGCGTGCGCTGTGGCGGCTGCCGGCACGAGTACCTGCTCGCCTCTCGACCTAGATCCCCACGCCTCGCGCGGAGTGGCCGATAACGGTCTCGTTGCGCCGCCCCGGACGGGACGACTCATCGTCAAGGACTACTACTACTACATCTTCTTCCCATCATTCCGATTATTCCGAGTCCCCCCGCACCCGTCCCGCGTCCTAACTCCCACCTCGTCGCATCCGCGTCCTTTGACAAGCTATGCCTTTGCTAGCGACGCAGTATCGACAAGCTATAACTTGTCTCAATATGATATGTGACAAGTTATCACTTGACCAGTCTTCACTTAACGACAAATTATACGTTGTCATAGCGACCAGATAGGCCAATGACTAGCCAACTTAAGCAATTGCTTATACGTCAGTTAGACGAGCGCTTTGAGTCCATGATGGGTCTCAGCCAAACTTCCCCGCCCCGCGGCGGGTGGCTCAAGGCCATCAGACGAGGCCTCGGCATGTCCGCCAACCAGCTCGCGAGCCGGCTCCACGTTACCCGCCAAGCGATCGCCGACCAGGAGCGGAGGGAGGTTGACGGAACCATCACCCTTGCGGCTATCCGAAAGGCCGCGAGGGCCATGGGGTGTGACCTCTACTACGCCGTCGTTCCCCGGCGAACGATAAGCGAGATGGTTCGGACCCAAGCGCGACACGTCGCCGAGCAACGCTTACGACGTATCGCACACTCAATGAGCTTGGAGGAGCAAACGGTGCCAGACGAGGAGTTCGAGCGACAGGTCGACGATCTTGCTGACCATATCGCTCGCGACTTGCCACGTGACCTCTGGGCTGAGCCGACTGGGTAGCGCGGCCGGGTAGACAATAGACACGTGCACAAGCCTGACGGGCTGCCGATTGGCGCAACCCCGCTCGATCCAGACGAGGCTGAGGGTCTGATTCCAGATCACATTTCAACTCGGGGTGAGCTGAACGCTTGGGAGCAGGTCAACATTGGGAAGGGAGCCGAGTGGCTACGAAGGCGTGGCCGCGGCGAACCACTTCTCACCCAAGGCGTGCTCCGTGAAATCCATGAGCGGATGTTCTCCGACACCTGGACGTGGGCCGGGCGATTCCGGCAGACGCTGAAGAACATCGGAGTGCCGCCAGAGATGATAGTCGAGCAGGTGCACAACCTGTTGGGCGATACTCGATCCTGGATCGATCACGGTTCCTTCTCGGCTGACGAAATCGCCTGCAGGTTCCATCATCGCCTGGTCTCGATTCACCCGTTTCCAAACGGGAACGGTCGGCACGCCCGGCTCATGACAGATGCCCTGCTCCGCGAACTCGGCGGTGAGGAGTTCACTTGGGGTTCCGGTTCGATCGACGATCAAGGTGAGGTTCGCAACCGCTACCTTCAGGTACTGCGTTCGGCGGATATTGGGGATTATGGTCCCTCCCTTGTATTTGTGCGAAGTTGATCGTCACCGCCGACCGCCACGATGATGGAAATGCTGCACTGTTCGTCTTCGGCGCGATTACCGACACCGGCGCTCAGAACCAGCCGCCCAACCCGTGCTTTGAGCTGTCGGGGGATCTTAGGTCACTTTGGTAGACACTTTCACCTAACTGGGGGAGGTGTCGATGGCACGGGCCGCCCACGGAAGGTCCACGCGTACAGCCGTGAGTTTAAGCTGACCGCGGTACGGCTGAGTCAGCAACCGGGGATTCAGGTGCAGGCGGTGGCGGCCGCCCCCCCCTCGGCACCCGCAGCCGGCTACTCGCCGCAGATCGACCCGCGCCGCAGACGCCCGCGATGGTGCGTTCAGCCCGCGGTACTTCGGGAGGGCCGATTGAAATTCCTATCCCTTCCGGCGCCTTGCCTACGGCCCGATCGCGCATCACCTTCGGCTCACAGGGTCCCCACGGCACGCTGCACCATGTTCGTCGGGACCACACCGCGATTGGACCTCCCATCCTGCTATCTTTCGGCACGACGACACCCCTCGCGGTTC
>CAYWNR010000334.1:0-4488 GCA_964459705.1 uncultured Gemmatimonadaceae bacterium
TCACTCTTCCTCAGGAGGCGGTGAATCCCCGCCACCCCCACGTCGGTCAGGCGGGCCACGCGGTTTCCCAGGGCCTCCGCCACCACGGCTGCTTCTTCGGCAACCGGGAGGTCGGCGGTCCCGGCCGTGACGACCAGAAGGGTTCCCCTGCCCGTGGGGGCGGGCCTCGGCTCAGGGGTGAGCCACACCGTTCGCCCCAACGCGTTCGCCGTTGCCCGAGGGAACCGGGAGACCAGCCGTTCCTGGACGCCGGGGTCCGCGCGGGTCGCGAGGAACGTCCCGGACGATTCGGCGAGCGCGGCGCAAATGCCGACGACCTGCTCGGCCGTCTTCCCCTCGCAGAACACGACTTCCTGTTGACCCTGGAGGAGGCCGCGCGCGTGGTCGACCGTCGCGAACGGGAGTTCCTCGACCGGGAACCGGGCCAGGCGCGCCAGGGCGGCGTCCGGCGTTGTCCCCCCCGCCGCAACCTCGTCCATCAACTGGCGCAGTTGATCCGGCGTCACGCGGCGACCGGACTGCCCTGGAGGTAGTCCTCGAAGATCTGCTCGACCTCGGCCATCGACTCGATCTCGTGCAGCCGGCGCCGCAGGTCGGCGGCACCGTGCATGCCGCGCGTGTACCAGCCGAGGTGCTTTCGGAACTCGAGCGCCGTGCGCCGGTCATCCCCCTGGACCTGCAACTGGAGCTGCGCGTGTCGCAGCGCCGTCGCAAACCGTTCCTCGGTGCTGGGCGCCGGCGGGACGGACCTGCCATCCAGCAGGGCCCGCGACTGTGTGAAGATCCATGGATTCCCGAATGACCCGCGCGCGATCATCACCCCGGCACACCCGGTCTCCCGATGCATCCGCGCGGCGTCGGCGGCGGTCTTGATGTCTCCGTTCCCCACCACGGGGATCTCGAGCGCGTCCACCACCGCGGCAATCTCCTCCCAGCGCGCGTGTCCCGAGTACATCTGCGTCCGGGTGCGGGGATGGAGCGTCAGTACCGCAGCGCCGGCGTCCTGACAGCGGCGCGCGATGTCCACCGGGTCTCGCAACGTCTCGTCCCACCCGCTGCGGATCTTGGCCGTCACCGGCAGGTGCGTGGCGCCGCGGACCGCCCGAATGATGTCCGTCACGAGGGAGAGATCCTTCAAACACCCCGAACCGCCGTTCCGGCGCACGACCTTCTTCACCGGGCAGCCGAAGTTGATGTCGATGAAGTCCGGCGCGTAGTGGTCGGTCACGAGCCCGGCCGCCTCCGCCATGGCCGCGGGCTCCGCCCCATAGATCTGGATCCCGATGGGACGCTCGGCCGCCGTGAAGTACGCCCCGTCGTGGACGTTCTTGATGCCCCGCCGCAGCCCCTCGGACGAGAGGAACTCCGACACGACCACGTTGGCCCCGAACGACCGGCAGAGCAGCCGGAACGGGGGCTCGGACACACCCGCCATTGGGGCGAGAAACAGGGGGACCGTACAACCGGTCTCGAATGGGAACCCGGGCATCAGGAGCAATCTACGATCCCCGAGAAGGCCGTGGAACCGTCCGTTTGACACGCCTCGAACGGCGATCTAGCTTCACCCCACTCCGCAACATTCACTAATGACACCATGCGCCTCAAAGACTTTTTTTCTCCCGATGCCGTGTCCCTTCGCCTCGAGGGCGACACCAAAGACGACGTCCTCAAGGAACTCATCGGTCTCCTCCGACTCGATGAGAAATCCGACGCCATGCTGTTCAAGATGCTGAAGCGCCGCGAAAATCTCGGCTCGACCGGCATCGGCCGCGGGATCGCCATTCCCCACTGCCGATCCCTCGTCGTGAACCGACTGCGCGTGGCCTTCGGCCGAAAACCCGACGGCATGGACTTCCGCGCGATCGACGACAAGCCGGTCCACAACTTCTTCCTGATCGTCGCGCCACCGCTCGAGGTCTCGAACCAGTACCTCCCCGTGCTGGGCAAGATCGCGCAATTCGCGAAGGAACCCGACGTGCCCGAGCGCCTCGCTAAGTTGGCCTCGGCCGACGAGTTCATGGAGTTGCTCGACGAGAAGAGTCTGTAGCTAGGCGTCTTAGGCGTCTGTGCGTCTAGGCGTCTAATCACTCCCACTCGATCGTCGCCGGCGGCTTCGAGCTCACGTCGTACACCACCCGATTCACCCCGCGTACCTCGTTGATGATCCGGTTCGAAATCCGCGCGAGCACCTCCGGGGGAAACGGGAACCAGTCGGCGGTCATCCCATCCGTGCTCGTGACGGCACGGAGGGCCACGACGTTCTCGTACGTTCGTGCGTCGCCCATCACGCCCACGGCACGCACCGGCAGCAGGGCGGCGAACGCCTGCCAGATGCGGTCGTACAAGCCGGCGTCTCGGATCTCGTCCAAGTAGATCGCGTCGGCCTGGCGCAAAACGTCCAGTGCCTCCGGCGTCACCGCGCTCAGCACCCGAATCGCGAGACCCGGCCCGGGAAACGGATGCCGGCCGACCATTTCCTCGGGCAGCCCTAACTCGCGTCCCACCTGGCGGACCTCGTCCTTGAACAGCTCGCGCAACGGTTCGATCAATGTGAACGGCAGATCCGGCCTTAGCCCGCCGACGTTGTGGTGCGTCTTGATCGTGGCCGATGGGCCGCCGCGGGGTGACGTCGACTCGATCACGTCGGGATACAGGGTGCCCTGCACGAGATACGCCACGTCATCACCGACCTCCCGGGCCGCCTCCTCGAACACATCGATGAAGGTATGGCCGATGATCCGCCGCTTCTCCTCCGGATCCTCCACCCCGCGCAACCGCGTCAGAAACCGCTCCGACGCATCCACGACCCGGAGATCGATGCCCAGGTGACGCCGGAACAACCGTTCGACGTTGTCCCGTTCGTGAAGCCGCAGCAGACCGTGATCGACGAAGATGCACGTCAGGCGGTCTCCCAACGCGCGGTGCACCAGCACGGCGGCAACGGAGGAGTCCACCCCGCCCGACAAGCCACAGATGGCCTTGGCCGTCGGTCCGACGCGCTCCTTGATGGCCGCCACATGATCCGCGATGAAGTGGCCGGCCGTCCAATCGGGGACGCAGCGGCACGCGTCGAACAGAAAGTTCCGGAGGATTTCGCCGCCGCGGGGCGTGTGCATCACCTCGGGGTGGAATTGCACGCCGAACAGGCCGCGACCGCGGTGCTCGAACGCCGCAATCGGGCTGTTCGTGCTGGCCGCCGAGTGCACAAAGCCCTCGGGAAGGTTCGCGACGCGATCCCCGTGACTCATCCACACCGGTGAGCGCTCGCCGACGTCGAACCCTTTGAACAGCACGCCGGTGTCGCGGACCTCGATCTCCGCCCGGCCGTACTCGCGCCGGCCGGCCGGTTCGACCGCGCCACCGCCCGCGACCGCCACGAGGTACATCCCGTAGCAGACGCCGAGGATCGGGCTCCCGGCCTCGACGGTGCCCGGCATCAGTTGCGGTGCGCCCTCCTCATAGACCGACCGCGGCCCACCGGACAGGATGATGCCTTTGGGATGCTGCGCGCGGATCCACTCGGCCGTCACGGTCGGCGGATGAATCTCGCAGTACACGCGCGCCTCGCGGATGCGACGCGCGATGAGTTGCGTGTACTGGGAGCCGAAATCCAGCACCAGAATCCCCTGACGCAAGTCGATCATGGCGTGTCCATCCACTGGGGTTCGAGGTGCTCGCCTCGCATCAGATCGTCCACCTGCTCCCGCTCCCGCACGATGCCACACCGCGCGCCGTCCACCAGCACCTCGGCAGCGCGCGGTCGAGAGTTGTACTGTGAGCTCATCGCGAACCCATACGCCCCGGCCCCGCCGACCTCCAGGAGGGCGCCAGGCCGCGCACCGCCGAGCCGGCGCTCGTGCCCGAGGAAATCGCCGGACTCGCACAGTGGACCGACGACGTCCATGACCTCGGCCGGCGCTGAGGCACTCGGCCCCACCACCCGAATGGGATGGGTCGCGCCGTACAGGCTTGGACGGAGCAGATCGTTCATCCCGGCGTCCACCACGGCGATCGTACGGCCGCCCGCGAGCTTCCGGTACAGCACGCGCGTGAGCAGGACACCGGCCGGTCCCACCAGATACCGGCCCGGCTCCACGGCAATGGGGAGCCCCGTCGCGCGATGGAGGGGCTCGATCGCTCGTGCAAGCGCGTCCGGATCGAGGGCCCGATCGCCCTCCATGTACGCGATCCCCAGTCCCCCACCCACACTGACGCTCCCGAGCTTGGGGACGCCGGCCGCTCCCAACGCCGCCACGAACCCGGCAAGACGTTCAGCGGCTTCACGGAATGGATCGGCGTCAACGATTTGTGAGCCGATGTGCACGCCGATGGAAACCAGCGCTACCACCCCCGACGCGACGAGGCGCAGCGCCAATGGGATCACGCGGTCCACCGGCACTCCGAACTTCATCCCCTTCTCCCCGGTCTGCGTATAGGGGTGGGTCTCGGCAGTGATATCCGGATTCACGCGAATCCCGACGCGCGCTC
>CAYWNR010000335.1:0-4477 GCA_964459705.1 uncultured Gemmatimonadaceae bacterium
GCTGTTCGCGGGGTACCGCCCATGCCTGCGGTGCCGGCCGCTGGAGCCGGCGGGCGCCGCCCCACCGTGGCTCCGGCCGCTGCTCGAGGACGTGGCCGAAGCGCCAACCGCACCGTGGAGCGACGACGACCTGCGCGCCCGCGGCCTCGAGCCGGCGCGCGTCCGCCGCTGGTTCAAGAGCCACTACGGCATGACGTTCCAAGCCTACCGGCGCGGCCTTCGCTTGGGCCGGGCGATGGGGCAGATCAAGAACGGCGCCTCGGTGACCAGCGCGGCGTTCGACTCAGGCTACGATTCCCTGTCTGGCTTCAACGACGCCCTCCAGCAGCTCGCCGGGCGCCCGCCCGCCGCCACCCGAGATGCCACCCCCGTCGTGGTCACGCGCCTGCTCACGCCGCTCGGCCCGATGATCGCGGGCGCCACCGACGACGGGCTCTGTCTCCTCGAGTTCGCCGACCGGCGCATGCTCGCAACCCAGCTCCACCGCCTGGGCAAACTGCTTCCGGGACCCCTCACCCCCGGCCGCCACGCCACGCTCGACCGGATCGCGGATGAGATCGAGCAGTACTTCGCCGGGACGCTCCGGGACTTCACGGTGCCGCTCGTGGTGCCGGGGTCCGAGTTCCAGCGGCAGGCGTGGACCGCGCTCAGAGCAATACCGTATGGCGAAATCCGGAGCTACGCTCAGCAGGCCGCCGCGATCGGCCGGCCCGAGGCGGTGCGCGCGGTGGCGCGGGCCAACGGAGACAACCGCATCGCCATCGTCATCCCGTGCCATCGCGTGGTTGGCGCGGACGGGAAGCTCACGGGATACGGCGGGGGGCTCTGGCGCAAGCGGTGGCTACTGCGCATGGAGCGGGAACAAGCGTAAGTTCCGACGGGCCGATGGGCCGATGGGCCGATGGGCCGGCGGGATCGACGGGATCGACGGGGTTTCCGAACGTATCGGAGGCTGTGCAGATGCGGTTTAGTCGGTGGCTCGCACTTGCGGCGGTGGCCTGTCTCGCGCTGTGGATCGTGCTGGCGTTCGTCGCCGCCATCCCGAGCGGCTGGGTACACGTGCCACTGGTCGTAGGCGTCCTGCTCGTGGTGCGCGCCATCGTGGCCGCCGACGCCGAGCGCTTTCCCACCGACGTGCACACGAAGTGAGCGCGCCGTTCCCCCGGTGGCTGGGCGACGCGGTGGCGGTCGGCTTGGGGGGCATGTGCGGCGCCATCCTCCGGTACTGGCTCTCCGGCGCCGTGTACGCGCTGACTCCGTCACCTCGCTTCCCCTGGGGAACCCTCGTCGTCAACGTGCTCGGCTGCTTTGCGATCGGCGCCATCGCCGGCCTCGCAGACACCCGCGGCGTGCTCTCGCCCGCCGCGCGTCTCTTTCTGCTCATCGGTCTGCTCGGCGGATTCACGACGTTCTCGACGTTCGGCTACGAGACGCTGGCGTTGCTCCGCGAGCAGGCCGTCGCCCGCGCGCTGCTCAACGTGACCCTCCAGGTAACCCTGGGGCTATGCGCGGCCTGGAGCGGACTCGTCCTGTCTCGAACGCTGTGAGGGCCCGATGCTGATCCCGCGCGAGGGGCTCCTGCTCCGCATCTTCCTCGGTGAGCACGATCGCCACGGCGGTGAAGCGCTCTACGACTGGATCGTTCGCACCGCGCGCGCGCGCCATCTGGCGGGCGCAACCGTGCTCCGCGGCATCGAGGGATTCGGGGCGAACAGCCACGTCCACACCGCCAGCATCCTCCGCCTCAGCACCGATCTCCCCATCGTGGTCGAGATCGTGGACGCCGCCGACAAAGTCGAGGCCTTTCTGGAGGAGATCGGCGACGAGATCGGGGGCGGGATGATCACGGTCGAGAAGGTGCAGGTGCGGATCTACCGGGCGGAACCCAAAGCGGACACCAGATAGAAGAGCAGAGGGGCAGAGAGAAGGACATGTCAGGCATCCCGGTGCCTGCACTAGCTTCTCTCTGCCCCGCTGCCTCAAAGTCCGCGATCAGATTTCCCAGTTCGAGAGCAGCACCTCTCCCTCGCCAAGCCTCGGCTCAGGTAGTTCCCCCAACGTCATGCGCAAGTCGGTCCAGCGCACGTCGTAGCCCCGCGCGATGAGCACCTCGTACGCGTGGAGGAATCGCCCCTGGAGGCGCACGGCCACCCGGCGGATGCGGAGCGTGGCGGCGCAGCGCTCGACGGCGCGGATGACGTCGAGGAACACGGCGGGCCCGGACGCATAGACCTTGAGGAGTCGCACCTCGTCGATCCCCCGCCCTTCCGCCAGGGGCGCGGAATGCCACAGCGCGAACCCTTCGACCGCGCCGCCGCGCTCGATGACCACCGTGTCGCCCAGCTCCAACTCCTGGGTGAGCGTCATCTCACGCGCGAAGTCATAGCCGGGCGCGGCGCGCGCGAGCCGCTCGCGACAGGCGGCCATGACCGCCGTGCGGTTGGCGGGTTCCAGCTCCCCGAGGAGCACCGACCGCTGCGCCGACGTGCGCTGGCTGACCTCGCGACCCAAGGTGACCGTGAGCGCGCCCGGCACGAACCCGAGCCGGCTGTAGAACCCGATGTTTTCGATCGTCCGCGGCATGGTCTCGAGGCCCAGGGTCGTGACCCGGGCCGCGCGGAGCCGGCTGATGGCCGTCTCCACGATCATGCGTCCCAGGCCCGCCCCCTGCCGGTCCGGCCGCACCGCCAGCGGCCCCATCCATCCCTCGGCGCCGGAGTGATGCGCCAGGTTGAACGCCACGACCTCGCCGTGCTCGTCCCGCCACAGCATGGCCCCCGGACCCGCGAGCCGAATGGCGTAGCTCCACACCGCCGGGTTGAGCGGCGGCACCCGGATTCCCACCATGCCGTCCCGCTGGTAGCGGTCGGTGAAGGCGTCGGTGAACATCCGGTTGAGCGCGGGAACGTCGCGCTCCTCGATCTGCTCCGGCTCCCGCACGCGGTCTTCAGGCCGCCACATCGTCGCGATCCGGCTCGGGCTCGCGGACGAGCGCGGCTCCGGTCTCGGGATCCACCGCCACGCGCAGCACCCGGTCGACGCTGTCCCGCACCGACTCGATGTGCGTGATGAGAATCACCTGGGGGAACCGGTCACCCAACCGGCGCAACAACGCCACGACGTGCTCGCGCCGCTGCTCGTCCAGCGATCCGAAGATCTCATCCAGAACGAGGAGCGAGAGCGGCTGTCCGGCCCGTTCCGCCACGAGCTGACTGATCGCCAGACGCAACACGAGGTTCGCGATGTCCTCCTCGCCTCCCGAAATCACCGGCCGGGGTTCCCCTTCCTCCAGGACGAGAATCCGGTATTGCTCGTCCAACTCCAACTCGTGATACCGCCCATCCGTCAAATCCGCAAGGAAGCCGGAGGCGATGGCCGACAGCTCCGGACGGAGCTGCGCGTTCAACTCGGTGCGCAAATCGCCGAACGCGTCGTCGAGCGCGTCGTGCACGCGCACCTCCACACGCACGGCGTCGGCGCGCGCGGCCTGCCGCTCCCGCTCCGTGATGCGGCGGGCCACCGTCTCCGCGGCCACCTGCGCGGCGTGCAGCTCGGCCTCCCGCATCTTGAGGGCCACTTCGGCCTCCTGGACCGCGATCTCCGCCGTTTCATAGGCCGTGCGCGCCGCGGCGTACGCCTCGTCGCTGAAGCCGAGTCCGGCGATGCGGTGTTCCACCGCGTGGAGCTGCTCCTCCCGCTGGGTGAGGTTCCGGTCCGCCGCTTCCGCCTCGCCCACCAGGGCTTCGGCCCGCTCCGCCTGCACGCGCAACGCGCTGGCCCGCTCGAGCAACGGCTCCCGCGCGCGCAACAGATCGCGCACCGCATCGTGCCGCTCCGTGTCGTACGCCTCCGGCAACGACGCAAGCTCGCGCTCGAGCGCGGCGACGCTGGCCTCCACGCGGGACCGCTCGGCGCCGAGGTCCCGCGCCTCGACCTCGCGGGCGCGGACGGCGGCCAGGGCTTCCGTGGCCTGTTCCGCCGCCGTGCGGGCCGCCACCGCCGCCGTGCGCGCCGCCACCACCTCTTCGGATTCGTCGGCGAGCTGCTCGATCCGTTGCGCGTAGAACTTGCCGTTCAGCTCGATCTCCTCGAGCTGCCGGTCCAGCGCGCCGACCACCGTCTCGTATTCCTCGCGCAACGGGCGACCGCAGGTCGGGCAGGTGCCGTTGGCGCCGGCATCCACGATGCGCCGCCGGTCTTCCTGCAGCGTCTTGTACTGGGCGCGCAGCTGTTCCCGCTTGGTCTCCGCGTCCTGCCGGTCGCGCACCCATTGCGTTCGGAGCTGCTGGTCGCGCGCCTCACACTCGCCGAGCGCGCGGCGCGCCTCCTCGACCGCCGTGGCGCGGGCCGCCGCTTCCCCTTCGAGGCCCGCGAGGCCGGCGAGCCGCGTCGCGAGCTGGCTCGCCTGCTCGCGCTTGGCGACGATCTCGCCGCCGAGCTCGCGGCGGCGACCGGCCGCGCGCGCTTCCGCGTCGAG
>CAYWNR010000336.1:0-4476 GCA_964459705.1 uncultured Gemmatimonadaceae bacterium
CGGTCCGAGCGAGTACACCCGCGTGCTGTCGAGCCCGCTCACGCCACCGCCGGCACCGGCACCGTCGCTTCCGGTGCCTCAGCCGCCAACGCCGCCACCCGCGAAGCCGAACCGGACCGCCTTCATCATCGGGCTCGTGGTGATCGTCGTCGCGACGCTCGCGCTCATCGTCGTGTTCGCCCTCAGGAGCGGCAGGCCCGACGTGCCCGCCGAAACGCCGCCCCCGGTCGACGCGCCCGCGGCCGGCGCGCCCTCCTGAACCGGCCTCGCCGCTACTGGCTCGAGGGGAAGAGCAGGACCAGTTCGAGCTTCGGGTCCGGCACGTCGGAGGGCACGTAGACGGCCAGGTTGCGCGCCGTCCGGACCGTCTCCCAGTCCGGTCCGGTCATCTCCAGCGCGAAGTACTGGTAGTCGAGCCGGACCGGCAACGCGCCCGGCGGGTTCGGCGTGTGGGTCAGCCCGACGCCGGCGAGCGCGCGCTTGATCAACCGGTCGATCTGGTCCGCCGAACTGATCTTGACCAGTTGCGGGACCCGCCGCACCAGCTCGTCCGGCTTCATGTCCGCGTTGATCGCCAGGAACATGTGCGACGCTTTCAGGTAGCGGTCCTGGTCCAGCGC
Source organism: uncultured Gemmatimonadaceae bacterium (assembly GCA_964459705.1). Taxonomy (GTDB): domain Bacteria; phylum Gemmatimonadota; class Gemmatimonadetes; order Gemmatimonadales; family GWC2-71-9; genus JAOTWJ01. The sequence continues at coordinate 621 of CAYWNR010000336.1, forward strand.
CGCCACGTACACCGACGGCTCCGTCATGCGCAGCGGCAGCGAGGCGTGGTTCGAGGGCACCACCGTGTCGAGCAACTCGCGCACCTGCGCATCCAGCGTCGCGAAGCAGTCCGACAGATGCGAGTGATCGTACTCCGCCAGCATGCGCGGATGGATCGTCGTCGAGAACGTCGAGAGCGCGCCCGCCAGCCCCAGCATCGCGCCGTACAGGTCCGCCGGATGTCCCCGCCGCACTTCGTACAGATGGCGGAGCGTCGGCAGCCATGTGTTCACGGTGTACAGCAGCCAGAAACTCGCCACGTCGGCGACCCCGAAATCGGCCAGACCCTGGCTCCGTTGGCGTCGCCCCCCCGACAACGTGGTGCTCTTCGCCGACAGGATCTCGACGAGCCTGCGCGCGATCCCCAGCAGTTGCTCGCTCGCGCCAACGTCGATCAACGGCGGCACGAACCCGGGGTCCAGCTGAAACACACCCGCCCGCGACCGCGTGATCCGCGCCAGCGGCAGCACCGTGTGACCGTCCAGGATCTCGCCCTCCACCAGCAGCCGCAGGTTCCGCCGCGCTACCTGGATCGGCTTCTCCGAACGACCCGTGTTCTCATCGCGCCGAGCCACCACTTCCGCGAAGTACCGGGTCTGCCGGTCCACCGCGTTCGTAGAAACGTTGTAGCCCCCGTAGCGCAGCTCCGGCACCCCCAGCCACACGTCGAGCGACTGCGCATCCGGCTGCCAGTGCTCCTCGATCGGACGCGGCGCCGGCGCCGGATCCGCCGCCGGCACGTCGAACGGCAGGCCGTCCGGCATCAGCCCGGCCGCCCCCGAGAGGGACAGGACGCCCCCTCCCAGCGCTTCGCGGTCGATCTCCAGCCGGCTGAAGCCCCACGGGCTGTACGCGAGCGCGGATAGCTGAAAGTGCAACTGGTCTTCGAGGAAGCGATCCTGCGCCTGCAGATGCTGGGGCGTGAGCAGCACGCCCTTCGTCCACAGGACTTTCTGCATTCGGCTCATCGATGCCTCGAAGCGATCCGTAGGAAAACCGAATCTGGATGATGTCGGGCGTGAGTGGTCGTGGCGCGCCGCGCTAAACATCGGCTCGCCATCGCACCGTTGCAACCCCCCATCGAGCGCGTCGCTTGACTTCCGCCGAGCAATCGGGTTAACCTGTTGTCTCGCCGTCACCGGCGATCAATCCGACACTCCTGAATTCGCGAGATATTGCGCGAATGCGAATGCGCGTCGAAAAACGTGCCTTGATCCGTTGTCCCTCTGCCTGAGGGACGCCGGCTGGGCGGGTTGTCCTCCACCATCCATCGCAGGAGTCAGACATGGCCGAGAGCGTCAACAGAAAACTCGAACGGGTACGGGCGCCCCGCGTCCACATCAAGTATGACGTCGAAACCGGCGGCGCCATCGAGATGAAGGAACTTCCGTTCGTGATGGGCGTACTTGGCGACTTCACAGGTCAGCCCAAGGAACCGCTCGCCAAGCTCAAGGAGCGGAAGTTCGTCGAGATCACGCCGGACAACTTCGACGATGTGCTGAAGAGCATGAAGCCGCACCTTCAGTTCAAGGTCGACAACGTTCTGAGCGAGGAGCCGGATGCCGGCAAGCTGGGCGTCGAGCTGAAGTTCGAGAGCCTCGACGATTTCTCGCCGGATCGGGTGGCCCAGCAGGTCGAGCCTCTCAGGAAGCTGCTCGAGCTGCGCCAGAACCTGGCCGACCTGCGCGGCAGCCTGCAGGGCAATGACAAGCTGGACGACATTCTGCAGTCCACGCTCTCCGACGAGGAGAAGTTGAACAAGTTGCGCACTGAAATGGGCACCGAAGGAGAGTCCAATGGCCAAGACTGAAGCCCAGGCGGCCGGCGCCGCAGCAGCCGAAACCACCGAGCTCGGGCTGCTCGACCAGATCGTCGAGCAGGGTCGGTTCGGCAAGGATACGGCCGCGCAGGAGCGCGGCAAGGACATGGTCAAGCGATTCGTGTCCGAGGTGCTCGAGGGCGCGATCACCTACTCCGCGGACACGGAGTCGATGATCAATGCGCGCATCGCGCAGATCGACCATCTCCTCTCCATCCAGCTGAACGAGATCATGCACCACCCGGACCTGCAGAAGCTGGAGGGGTCCTGGCGCAGTCTGAAGTACCTGCTCTCGCAGTCCGAGACCAGCCCCATGCTCAAGATCAAGGTGCTCAACGTCTCGAAGAAGGAGTTGCTGCGGGACCTGCAGCGTGCGCCCGAGTTCGACCAGAGCGCGATGTTCAAGAAGGTGTACGAGGAGGAATTCGGCGTGTTCGGCGGCTCACCCTTTGGCGCTCTCCTCGGCGACTACGAATTCAACAAGACCGGTCAGGACATCGAGTTGCTCGAGAAGATCTCACAGGTCGCCGCCGCGTCGCACGCGCCGTTCCTCTCCGCCGCGTCCTCGGAGATGTTCAACCTGGACAACTTCACGCAAATCGACGCGCCCCGCGACCTGGCCAAGATCTTCGACACCACGGAATACGCGCGCTGGAAGAATTTCCGTGAGAGTGAGGACTCCCGCTATGTCGGTCTCACGGCTCCCCGCGTGCTCGTGCGCGAGCCGTACGGGCCCGCTACGGTTCCGATCGATGCCTTCAATTACGACGAGAGGGTGGACGGCACGGACCACACGAAGTACCTGTGGGGCAATGCCGCGTACGCGCTCGGAGCCCGCATCACGAATTCCTTCTCCTCCTACGGCTGGTGTGCCACCATCCGGGGCGTGGAGAGCGGCGGCCTGGTCGAGAGCCTGCCCACCCACAATTTCCGCACCGATTCCGGCGATCTCTCCATGAAGTGCCCTACGGAGATGCCGATCACGGATCGTCGCGAGAAGGAGATGGCGGACCTCGGGTTCATTCCGATCGTCCACCAGAAGGGGACGTCGAAAGCCGCATTCTTCAGCGTTCAATCCGCTCAGAAGCCGAAGATTTACGACAAGGACGCGGCGACCGCGAATGCCCGGATTTCGGCGCAGCTCCCCTACATCTTCGCCGTGTCCCGCTTCGCGCATTACCTGAAGGCGATGATGCGCGACAAGATCGGCGGCTACACGTCGCGCGGCGAGGCCGAACGGTTCCTGAACACCTGGATCAGCAACTACGTCGTGTCGAACGACACGGCGAGCGCCTCGCTCAAGGCGCAGAAGCCGCTGCGCGAGGCGCGGGTCGAAGTGGTCGAAGTGCCCGGCAAGCCGGGCGCATACCGCGCTGTCGCCTTCCTGCGACCGCACTTCCAGCTCGATGAACTCACGATGTCCATGCGCCTGGTCGCCGATCTGCCGGCGCCGGCCAGTTGACGGCTCGCATGCCCGGGGGGGGTTCGCCTCCCCGGGCATGCACTGACGGATTGTACGGTTCCGTACCGCGCTGAAACGCGGTTTTTTCCCGCAACCTATCCATTGGGGGTGGCACCATGGCCGTAGACATGTTCATCAAGATTGATGGCCTGCCGGGGGAGTCGATCGACAAGACGCACAAAGATGAAATCGACGTTCTCGCCTGGAGTTTCGGCATGTCCCAGTCCGGGACGTTCCATTCGGGCTCCGGCGGTGGTGCCGGCAAGGTCAACGTCCAGGACCTCTCCTTCACCAAGTACATCGACAAGAGCAGCCCGGACCTCATGCTCCTCTGCTGCAACGGTGGTCACATCAAGGACGCCGTGCTGGTCGTGCGGAAGGCCGGTACGACGCCGCTCGAGTACGTGAAGTTCACCATGACGACGTGCATGGTCTCGTCCGTTTCCACGGGCGGGTCGGGCGGCGAGGACAGGCTCACGGAGAACGTGACCATTAACTTCGCCAAGTTCCAGGTCGACTACGTCGAACAGACGCA
>CAYWNR010000337.1:0-4473 GCA_964459705.1 uncultured Gemmatimonadaceae bacterium
CCCCGGTTTGATGCGGTGCTGCAGAGGCTGGGATAGCCACGTCCGACATCACCGCCCTCGCCGCCGGCGTCGCCATCGGGCTGCTGGTCGCCGCCGTTTACGTACTCTGGTGGAAAGCACGATACACGCGCGCCCTGCGCCGCGACGCGATCGCCCGCAGCGAAGCGGTCACCACCGGGAAGGTTTCGGAGCAACTGCTCCCGCTCCTCCCCGCGTTCCCGTTCAACCCCAAGGACGCGCGGTTCCTCGGTTCACCCGTGGACCTCATCGTGTTCGACGGACTCGCCGACGAGCGGGTGCGACGGGTCGTGCTGGTGGAAGTGAAGACGGGGAGCGCCCGCCTTACGGGCCGCGAGCGGCTCGTGCGCGAGGCGGTTCGCGACGGCCGCGTGGAGTGGCTGGAGCTGCGGCTGTAACTCCGTGATGCTTGACGCGAGGATGCCCCGATGACGGACGACGTCGGGCGGCTCTCGGCGGCGCTCGAGGGACGCTACCGGATCGAGCGCGAGCTGGGCGCCGGCGGCATGGCCGTCGTCTATCTCGCCCACGACGTCAAGCACAACCGCAAGGTCGCCCTCAAGGTCCTCCGGCCCGAGCTGGCCCACGCCATCGGCCCCGAGCGCTTCCTCCGCGAAATCGAAACCACCGCGAATCTCCGGCATCCGCATATCCTGCCGCTGTATGACAGCGGGCAGATAGGCGGTCAGGCGGTTAGGCGGTCAGCCGGGCAGAAGAGCGATGGCGCCGAAGCGGCATCGGAGTCGCTGACCGCTCAACCGCCTGACCGCCTGGCCGCCTATCTGTTCTACGTCATGCCATTCGTCGAGGGCGAATCGCTGCGGGATCGGCTGAATCGCGAGAAGCAACTGCCGCTCGAGGACGCGCTTCAGATTGCCCGCGAAGTGGCCGACGCCTTGAGCTACGCACATTCCCGTGGGGTCGTTCATCGCGACATCAAGCCGGAGAACATCCTGCTCGAGTCCGGTCACGCCGTCGTCGCCGACTTCGGCATCGCGCGCGCGGTGGATGCGGCGGGCGGGACGCAGCTGACGGAGACGGGCCTCACGATCGGCACCCCCACGTACATGAGCCCGGAGCAGGCAACCGGCGAAGGCGAGTTGGACGGGCGCTCCGATCTCTACGCGCTCGGTTGCGTGCTGTACGAGATGCTGGCGGGGCAGCCACCCTTTACCGGCCCATCGGTCGAGAGCGTCATCCATCAGCACCTCATGGTGGAAGCCCCGCCCATCACGAACCTCCGCCCGGCGGTCCCGCCGGGGGTGGCAGCCGCCCTGCAACGCGCCCTCGCCAAGACTCCCGCGGACCGCTTCAACCCCGTGGCGCAGTTCTCCGATACGCTGCGCGTGCCGACACCCGTGGCCGCGGGCACGAGGGCGCCCGCGCCGGCTCCGGCCCCGACGGCCGCACCCCCGCGACGACGTCGCGTTTCGATTCCCGTCCTGGCCACTGTCGGGGCAATCGCCGCGTTGGCGGCGATCGCCGTCATCGCGTTTGGGCTGGGCCGGGGGGAGGCGCCGGCCGCGGAGGCACACCCTACGTCGCTCGCCGTGCTGCCCTTCGAGAACATCGGAGGCGACCCGCAAAACGAGTACTTCAGTGACGGGATCACGGAGGACATCATCGCCAAGGTCTCGCAGATCGCGGGGCTCAAGGTGATCAGCCGGACCTCCACGATGCAGTTCAAGGGAAGCACCGCCACCATTCGCGACATCGGCGGGCAGCTGAACGTCACCAGTGTGCTGGAAGGAAGTGTCCGGCGCGCGGGAAACCGTGTCCGCATCGTGGCGCAGCTCATCGACGCGCGCACCGACGAACATCTGTGGGCGAACACCTACGACCGGGACCTGGCGGACATCTTCGCCATTCAATCGGACGTCGCGCAGAACATCGCGAGCGCGTTGGGGAGCGTGCTTGCCGCGGGCAGCGGACCTGCGGTGCCCACGGAGAATCTGGAGGCGTACGACCGTTACCTGCGCGGTCGCCTGCTTTGGAACCAACGAACCGGCGACGCCCTCCGCGGCGCGATCGAGCGCTTCGAGGCGGCGGTGACGCTCGATCCGCATTTCGCAGAGGCTTACGCCGCACTGGCGGAGTCGTGGACCCTTCTACCCGTCTACACCCAGACGCCGGGGCATGACGCGCTCGCGAAGGTCGAGCGGTATGCGGATTCGGCGCTGGCGCTGAACCCGCGGCTCCCGGGCGCATACGCGGCCCAGGGATTCGCGCGGGCCTTCATCGGCTGGAAGTTCGCCGACGGCGAGGGCAACCTGCGCGAGGCCATCGCGTTGAACCCCAGCTATGCCACGGCCCACCAGTGGATCGCCTCCGTCCTCGATGCCGAGGGGAAGCTCGACGAGGCCCTCGACGAGTACCGTCGGGCTGAGGAGCTCGACCCGTTGTCGAGTATCGTCGCCACGGACGTAGCCATGGGTCTGATGTCCGCTGGACGGTATGCGGAATCGCAGCGCCAGTTCCAGAAGGTCATAACACGTGACCCCCGATTCGCGCCGGCGTTCCAGCGGGCGGCGTGGCTCTACGGCACGATGGGGCGGGACAGCTCGGCGGTCGACATGCTGGAACAATGGAACGTCCTCCGGGGGCGTCCCCTCGTTCCGCCGGGGGCGTTGCGCACCGCGTACGCGGCCGGCGGACGGCGCGCCATGTACCAGTTGTTGGTTGACGCAGGAACCAACGGCCGTGTCGGCCTCTTCGACCTGGCGTTCTGGTACGTGCGTCTCGGCCAGAACGCGCAGGCGCTCGACGTCCTGGAGGAATCGGCCACGCGACGCGAGGCGTTCCTGGGTGCGGCGCTGACCTACCCGATGTGGGACGCGCTCAAGGAGGAACCGCGGTACCGGGCCCTGGCCACGCGGCTGCATGGCCGATGAGTCGTCGTGACGCTTCGACGAAGGCGCCCGCGACGGACGAGCGGCGTGTGGGGCACGCACCCTCGCGCCCCCGCTCGCTCGGCCGCATCTTGAGTGCGCCCCGGCTCCCGGCCTCCACCGGATGCCTGCGCGCATGATCGAACCCCGCACCGTGAGTATCTGAGCGCAAACCAGCGAGGCCCATGGAGCCCGGTCAGACCGTCGCCCACTATGAGATCGTCAAGCGCCTTGGTCAGGGCGGCATGGGCGTCGTGTATCAAGCCCGCGATACCAAGCTCGACCGTACGGTCGCGCTCAAGTTCCTGCCGCCCCAGCTCGCGGTGGACCCCGAGGCCAACGCGCGCTTCATGCGGGAGGCCAAGGCCGCCTCGGCGCTGGATCACGCGAACATCTGCACGATCTACGAGATCGGCGAGACGGCCGAGGGCGCGCTGTACATCGCGATGGCCTTTTACGAAGGGCACCCCCTCGACGCACTCGTGAAACGGGGCTCGCTCCCCGTCGAGCGGGTCGTGGACATCGCGACCCAACTCGCGAGCGCGCTGGAGCGCGCCCACGACGCCGGGATCGTGCACCGCGATCTCAAGCCCGCGAACGTCATGGTCACGAACCGCGGCGAGGTGAAGCTGCTGGACTTCGGCATCGCCAAGCTGTCCACCGCCACCGGCCTCACCGATACCGGCACCACGCTGGGCACCGCGAGCTACATGAGTCCGGAGCAGGTGAACGCACAACCGCTCGACCACCGCACCGACCTGTGGTCGTTCGGCGTGGTCCTGTACGAGATGCTCGCGGGGAGGACGCCGTTCGAGGGAGAGACCGCGCCAGCCGTGATGTACAGCATTCTGGACAAGGATCCGGCGCCCCTGCTGGCGCTCCGGGAGGATACGCCCGAGTCGCTCGCGCGGGTGGTGGATGCGTGCCTGCGGAAGAACCCCGATGAACGCCCACGGGACGCGCGCGCCGTCCGGGAGGCACTCGGCGGCGCGGGACGAGTGGCCGCGACGGCGGCGGGCGGCGGCGAGCGTGCGCGGGGCCGGTCGGCGGCGGGTCCAAAGACACCCGCCAGCGGCCGGCTCGCCCGCCTGGGGTGGCCGCGGATGGCCATCGGTGCGCTCATCGTCGCCGTGCTGCTGGTGGTCGTGTGGACCGGCTACCGCGCGGTCCGGAGCCGGACTGGCGGGACCGCATCCGCCGCGGACACGCGGGACGTCATTGCCGTGCTCCCCTTCACCGTGCGGGGGGCGCCCGATCTCGCGTACCTCGCCGAAGGCCTCGTGGATCTGGTCAGCGGGAAGCTCGACGGCGCGGGGCCGCTGCGCATGATCGACCCGCGCGCCGTCGTGGGACGCATGGGGGACCGCGAGCCCGAGACGCTCGACGCCGGCAGCGGCGCGCAGGTGGCCGCGGCCCTCGGGGCCGGGCGGTTCATCACGGGACAGCTGGTCGGCCTGCCGGGCCGGGGAGGCCAAAGCTTGGATGGATGGGGTCAGACACCACTGAAAGGGAGGGGGCAAGATCAGCCCTTTCAAGGTGTGCCAACATGCTGAATAATAGGAACAAA
>CAYWNR010000338.1:0-4452 GCA_964459705.1 uncultured Gemmatimonadaceae bacterium
TGCCGTTCGACCTCGTGATCGAGCAGGAGACGATTCACGGTGAGCCGGTGCGGGTATCGCGAGGTTCCGTGTGCGCTCCCCGGGCGGCGGTGGCCGGGCAGATTCGGTACTTCGCTGATCGGTTCGGCAACCCTCGTGGGGCCATCGAGGGGTCGGAGATCCCATTCGACCTCATTCAGCGCTATGCCGTGCGGGGGCAGCCTACGGTGCAATACCGAGAGGGGCCCCGGGACACCGGACTCGTGGTCGAGCGGACGACCTCGTACTTCGGATTCGAGCTCGATCGCAGCCGCGAGCCGTTGCGGGGCGAGTTCCCGCCCGAGCTCACGGACCGCGCCCGGCTTGCGCTCGCGGAGGCCCTGATCGCGGGGCGAACGCCGCACGCCGATCAGCGGGCCCTGGCGCGGGCCGTCGCCCGGGTGGACGAATACTGGCGGCGCTCGGGCGGAAGACTGGCGGCGGCGAGTCCGGACGCCGTCGCGGGCAGGATTGCTTCGTTGTTGGGAGCGGTGCGCAGTTGGGACCACTTTCTTCACACCCGATTGCTGCTCGAGCCGGGACAATTCGTCAGCGACGCGGATCGGCAGTCGCTCGACGCGCTGCCCTCCTCGGTTGCCCTGCTCGGTGACCGGATTCCGCTGCTGTATGAGGTCGAGCACGGCACCCAGGTGGTGCGGCTCCGGCTTCGCGAAGGGAAGGCCCGGCGGCTACGTCCGGGGTCGCTCCCTCCACTCGATCGGCCGGTCCGATTCACGGTGCTCCGAGGTCGCCAGGAGGTGCTGCGCGCGACCTCGCTCGAGGACCTGCAGGCGGGGTTGGCCCGTTTGGGGACGCGGGGTCGCTCGAACACGCGCCGGTCGCGGCGCCGGCGGTAAGTCTTACCGACGGGCGGTTCGCGTCAACGACAACAATCCCACCCAAAAAGCGGCCCACGCCGGCTCGAGGTCTCCCGACTTGGCCCCGCCGGCCATCCGGAGCCCCAGACCTTCGGCAGTGGCGGCCAGCAGGGCGGCCAGCTCGGCCACGGGGACAGTGGCCTGAAGCCGCATTCTCTTGAGGAGCTTCTCGAGGGCAACGGTCAGGGCGTCGGCGAAGGACGTGCGCCCATTGTTGACTGACTGAACAACCAGTTTGTTGTTCGACATGCCAAGCCATGCCGAGGCTGGAGCTCGGCCGTCGAACGCTTCGGCCTGGAGCAGCGTCCAGGCGGCGCTAATGGCTTGGGTGGCGTCGTCGACCGCCAGTGCCGTCCGCCACGCCTCAGCCCGCTCGGCCCAAAGACGCGCCGCGACCTCGGCGAGGAGCCCTTCCTTATTGGTGAAGTGATAGTGGACGAGTCCCTTGGCACAGCGCGCCCGGGTCGCCACGAGCTCGGTGGTGATTGGTCCGCCGCGGCGCTCGACGGTGGCCGCGACGGCGGCTTCGAGAATGGCCTTCCGCGCTGCCGCCTTCTGATCGTCTCGCTTGGGCTGCTTCTTCATGATGCCGCCTTATCCCGGAGTCGAGTCGAGTGATCTGGCCAGCGCCAGTGGCTGGCCAGACAGCCAACAATATCGCCACACCCGCCCGCCACGCAAGAGACTGGCCGTCCAGTCAGTGTCCTCAGCGATGTCTGTTGGTTGGCGGTCGGCGCACGCGTCGCATGGTAGCTGAGACGGCGTTCTCAGGTTCGCGATCGACGGTTCGAGGTGAAACCTGGGGACGGCCGGCGCGTAGGCTGCAACATGAGCGTGCCAGACACGGTCAGCCGTCCACAGCTCTTTTCGCCCCTTGCCCGGGCGGTGTTCGATCGTTTCGCCGAAGCCGTGGTCTTGTTCGATGCCGACGGACGGGTGACGTACGCGAACACGCGTGGGCGTGACCTTCTGGACCGCCTCACCGACAATGGGGCGTTGGACACGCGGTCGCTCCTTCCGCGTCTCGGTCGGATGGGCGGACGCATCGAGCGCTTGGCAACCGGCAGCCTGGCGCTTGGCCACGCGGTGTACATCCCAATCCAGGAGAGTGCGGAGACGCTCGCCAGTCGAGAGCGCGACGCGATCGTCGGCACCCTGAACGCCACGGGCTGGCGGCTGACGGAGACGGCACGCCGGCTCGGAATCTCCCGCACCACACTGTGGCGCAGGCTGCGGGAGTGGGGCGTGGAGCCGCCCGGCAACCACGACGAGTTGTGAGCCGAGAGTTGGCCCTTTCAAGAGCCGTGGTCGTCGCGGTGATCCTTGGGGGGACCGCGCGACCCGCTGCCTCGCAGCGTTCCTCGTACGCGGACTCAGCCACCGCGGCACTCGTTGCCCGGGCGCGCCAGCGCCACATCCACCAGGACTCCCTGGTGCGCGACTATCGCGCGCTGGTGCGCACGCGGTTCGACGCGAGCGCTGGCAAGAGCCGGTTCGCGCGCTTGGTGCCGCTGATTGCGCATGAGAGCGTTGCCCGAGTCACCTGGCGGGCGCCCAACGACCTGAAAGTCGAGCTGCTGGGGGCGCGAACCAAGTCGCAGCTATCCCGATTCTTGCCCCGCGACGCGGACGTCAAGGACGAAAACATCCGGGTGTCGTTCGGCGACCGCCCGTGGTTCGTGCCACGCGCGCTCGGCGACAGCGTGCGCTTGCTGGGTGTCCCGGAAACGGCCGCGCTTCATCCCCTGGCACCGGGTGCGGATGCGTACTACGACTACGCGATCTCCGATTCGGTGACCATGTACCTGCCGAACCACACGATTCGCGCGATCGCGATCCGGGTGCGGCCGCGCCGGCTGGGGCCGTCGCTCGTCGCGGGTGACATGTGGGTGGACGCGGAAACCGCCGATGTGGTGCGCCTCCTGGTGACGTTCCTGGGCGAGTACCTCTGGGATACGCCGGACTCGGACGCCACCCCCGAGGACAGCGCGGATGCGCGCAAGGACTCCCGGCGCGCACAGGACATTCTCACCGTCCAGGCGGACCTCGAGTATTCGCTCCTCGACGACCGCTACTGGATGCCCTACCGGCAGGTGCTCGACATCACCGCAGAGGTGAGTTTCCTCATTCGGCTCGCGGCGCCGTTTCGCGTGATTACGACCTTCAGCGACTACCAGGTCAACACGGATGCGCCGATCGCGTTCGAGGTCCCCATCGACTCCCTCGGTGACCGGCGAACGTCCAGACGCTATTGCCCCCGCTGCGAGAGCGACGAGCGCAATCGGCGAGCCGAGGACGTGGGATACCTGCGCACGGGCACCTGGCGCGGCGGCCGGTGGGAAATGGAGGTGCCCCCGGCCGATTCGCTGTTCGCCTATCCGTGGGGGGACACGCTGCGGTTGGAAGAAGACGATGCCACGGCCGAGCACATCCGGCAGAGCGTGGCGGAGCTGGCGCGGCTCAAGGAGGAGCTACCGTCCGATCTGCTTCTCCGACGCCGGTTCGGCCTGGCATGGGAGGACGTGGCCGATCTCGTGCGCTTCAACCGCGTTCAGGGTGCGTCGGTCGGGTTTGGCGTCAAGCTGCGACCGCGGCTCGCGTTCACGACGCTCGTCCTATCTGGGCGATACGGCTTCTCGGATCAGCGCGTCACGGGCTCGGCGTTCCTGCGGCGGGACGCGCCGGGAGGCCTGTTGGAGGCACGGGCGTTCCGCGATGTCGTGGAAGCAGAGCCGTGGACACAGGGCCAGGGGATCGGGAACTCCATGAACGCGCTGTTCGCGGCGCATGACGACGCGGACTACTACCTCGCGACGGGAGGCGCCGTCGCGTTCACACCCTTCGGCGGCTCCTTCGAGAGCGTCGACTTTCGCATCGGCGTGGAACACCACGGCTCCATGGACGCCCAGGCAAAATCCGGCCTCAACGACGTCCTGGGCGGAAGCGGCCTGTTTCCGCCCAACCCCGGCGTCGCCGGCGGGGACTATCTGCGGGCGTCCATTCGACCGACGCGGCACGTCGGCTGGTCCACCATCTCGTTCGGCGTGGAAGGCCTGGCTTCGGACTCGCTGGTCGGGGGCCGGGGTTGGGTGGCGGCCCAGCTGCCGTTTCGGGTTCTCCGGCGCACCGGTACGCTCACGCTCCGCACCGGTTACGCGGTTGGCGACTCCATCCCGCAGCTGCAGTTCCGGGCCGGCGGTCCATGGACGGTTCGCGGCTACGACTACGGCTTCCGTCGTGGTGCCGGGGCGTGGTCGGCCCAACTTGACCTCGCGCTGCGCCGGGGATGGGTTTGGGCCCCGGTGGTATTCGCGGACGTCGGAGATGTCTATCGCGGCGGTCCCTTCAGCCCGCTCGTAGGTCTTGGGGGTGGCGCCTCGTTTCTCGGCGGCCTAGTTCGCTTCAACGGGTCGTGGGGCGTCAATCCGGAGACGGGATTTCGCTTCGATCTCTTGTTCCGCGCGCCGCGCTAGGCTGGATGCCGCAGTGGCGACGCGCGCGGGCCGGCCCTACGTTCCAGCCGATGCCACGAGCGCCATTCGCCATCGAGGAGTAC
>CAYWNR010000339.1:0-4407 GCA_964459705.1 uncultured Gemmatimonadaceae bacterium
CTGTGCCACGCGGCATTCATCGGCATCCAACACGCCTCCTCCCTCGACGGTGACCCCACACCCGGCTGACAACCAGTCGCGACGTGCAGGACCGCTTCCATCGCTGTAGTCTACGATAGCATGTCTCCTCATCATTGGTGTCGTCCGGCTCCATGACAACTTCTGAAGTCATCGAAGGCGCGCGCGACCGCGAGCGCATCCCGACGGTGGTCGTCGAGGATCACGACGTGCTGGCACGCATGCTGGCCGATCGGATTGCGGCCGTGATCCAGCAGAGCGTGGCCGAGCGGGGCCGGTGCGTGCTCGGGCTAGCCACCGGCAGCACGCCGCTCGGCGTCTATCTCGAGCTGATCCGTCGCCACGAGGCGGGCACGCTCGATTTCTCCAACGTCGTCACGTTCAACCTGGACGAGTACTTCCCGATGGCGCCGGACAGCCCGCAGAGCTACCGGCGCTTCATGTGGGAGAACCTGTTCGCCCACGTGGGGGTCCGGTTGGAACAGGTCCACGTCCCCGACGGGAACGTGTCACGCGCCCGGGTCCACGAGCACTGCGCGGCGTACGAGCGCGCCATCCACGACGCGGGCGGTATCGACTTCCAGCTTCTGGGACTCGGACGAAGCGGGCACATCGGGTTCAACGAGCCGGGCTCGTCCGCGGCCTCGCGCACGCGGCTTGTGACCCTGGATCTCCTCACGCGCAAAGACGCCGCCGCGGATTTCTTCGGCGAGGACAACGTGCCGCGCGAGGCCATCACGATGGGAGTCGCGACCATCCTCGAGGCGAAGGAGATCGCGCTCGTCGCCACCGGGGAGCACAAGACCGCCGTCGTCCGGCGCGCGGTGGAGGGCGACGTCGCGCCCCAGGTGGCGGCGACCTACCTCCAGCGGCACCCAGCCGCGACCGCCTATCTCGACCTCGCCGCGGCGGGCGACCTCACCCGCATCGCGACGCCGTGGCTGCTCGAGTCGGTCGAATGGACACCGGCACTCACCGACCGGGCCGTGGTCTGGCTCGCCGAGCAAACCGGAAAGGCGATTCTCAAGCTCACCGCGGGCGACTACGCGGAGCATCACCTGAGCGCGCTGCTCGCCCAGCACGGCTCGCCCGGCGCCGTGAACGGCGAGGTCTTCAACCGCCTGCGCGAGAAGATCCGCGGGCGTGCGCGCCTGCCGAAGCAACGGCGCGTGCTCGTCTTCTCCCCCCATCCGGACGACGACGTGATCTCGATGGGCGGGATCCTGCGGAAGCTCACCGAGAACGGGAACGCCATCACGGTCGCCTACATGACGAGCGGCAACATTGCCGTGTTCGATCACGACGTGCGGCGTCACCTCGATTTCGTCGAGCGCAGCGCGCGGAGCCTGAGCCTGGATGAAGCGCGGGCCACCGCGGTGCACCGGGACGTGGAGGCGAGCCTGGCGGGGAAGACGCCGGGACAGATAGACACCCCGCTCGTCCAAGACCTCAAGCGGGCCATTCGCGAGTCCGAAGCGGTCTCGGCGCTTCAGTCCGTCGGGCTGCCCCGTGATGCGGCGCGGTTCTTGAACTTGCCGTTTTACCAAACCGGCGAGGTGCGGAAGCGTCCGATCGGCGAGGGGGACGTGGCCATCGTGCGCAACCTCCTCGTGGAGACCCGGCCCGATCTCGTGTTCGTGGCGGGAGACCTCTCGGATCCGCACGGCACGCATCGGATGTGCAAGATCGCCATCGAGCGCGCGCTCGCGCGCGACGACGCGTCCGCACCCGAAGTCTGGCTCTATCGGGGCGCGTGGCAGGAGTGGCCGATCACCGAGGCCGACGTGCTGGTACCGCTGTCGCAGGACGAGCTGCGCGCCAAGATCTTCGCGATCTTCAAGCATCAGTCTCAAAAGGACACCGCGCCGTTTCCCGGCGGACACGACGAGCGCGAGTTCTGGCAACGCGTGGAGTCCCGAAACGTGGAGACCGCCGCGCATGCGGACCGGTTGGGATTGCCGGAGTACTTCGCGATGGAAGCCTACGTCGTTCGTCGTCCCTCCTGAGGAGATCCACGAGTTACATCCTGCTCAGCAACTCACCGGCGGTGCTCACCAGCCTCCCCCGATAGCCGGCACTGGTACGTACCAGTGCCCAATAGCCTCCCGACTGGCGCGTCGACGAAGGAAGCCTATTATTCCTATGCACCGTCTCGTCACCCCCGGAGGAGCCTTGACCAGCCCGCACGTGCCCCTCGGCGTAGGGATATACAGTCGTGCTGAGGCTGCTCGCCTCCTTCGACTGACACCGCAGCGCCTCAGTCGCTGGGTACGGGGTTACACCTACTGGCTCACGTCCGGAGCCCGACCACGTCGGACACGGCAACCCCCCGTCGTTCGGACAGACCTCCCAACGATCGAAGGAACGGTTGCTCTCTCCTTCCTCGAGCTCATGGAGTTGCGCGTCGTCAAAGGTTTCATAGAGAAGGGGGTGCCGCTGCAGCGCGTCCGCACAGCGGCCCGCCGGATTAGCAATCTCTTCAACACGCCTCACCCATTCGCACACCGGCGAGTATTCACGGATCACGAAGGGATCTTCGTTGCGTTGGCCGACTCCGAGGCCTCGGTGCAGCCGGACATGTTGCTGGTCACAGGAAAGCGGGCAACGCTCCAGGTCATTGCGGGTGGTTTGTTCGAGCACTACGTAGAGGAAATGGACTTCGACGCCACGACGTCGCTAGCGCACCGCTGGTTCCCCATGGGTCGGGACGTGCCCGTGGTGCTCGATCCCCGCATCGAATTCGGCGCACCTGTCGTCCTTGGCACTCGAACCCGCACGGACATACTCCGGTTGTACGCCGTCGGAAACGCGAAACCGGCCGTCGCCCGGGCGTTCGAACTCTCTTCCGAACAAGTGAGTGCTGCAATCGCGTTCGAGACGCAACTCGCCCGCGCAGCTTGATCTTCCTGCTGGACGCCAATTTCCCGCCGCAATTGGCGCGGGCTCTTCAGAATCTTGACCAGGAAGATTGCCAGTACCGGCATTCTCCTGCTGAGTTCGGCCCCGACGCAGCTGACGAGGTGATCTTCGCAGAGATCAAAGAGCGGGGCTGGTTCTTGGTAACGCTGGATGCCAAGATGTCCCGACACCCCGCTCAGCGACGAGCCATTCTCGACGCAGGGCTTGGTGTATTCGTGTTTACTGGGCGGGCGCTTCCCCAGCAGTCCTTCCGACAGATTGCTGCCTTCGTCTTATCCGTAGCGGACGAAATGCTCGAGCGTGCGGGGTTCACCGACCGACCATTCATCTGGGGGATCTCGGACAAGCGAGTGTTTGAGCGGCTGGATCAGCGCCGCTAAACACCGCCGTACGAGTCGACGCCAGCGCGCGCCGTCTCAACCAGGTTTCTACCACAGGAGCCTCCCTTCTCGAGACTCCAGTCCGGGTGGGCATTGCGATCACGAAGTCGCTTCCAAGTCGAGTAGGCCTGCTCGCCAAACGACAGGTGTCGACCGCTTTGACTATCATTGGGAACCGACACCGGTCCACACACCACGCGAGACAATCGGGGACGTACCCTCAATGCGCCTGCTCCTGCTCAGCAACTCGACCAACTTCGGCGGCACGTTCCTCGGCCACGCCACCGAGACGATTCGCGAGTTCCTCGGTGACACCACCGATGTCCTGTTCATTCCCTACGCCGCCGTGCGTTTCTCCTATGACGACTTCGTCGCACGGGTCCACGACCGACTCGGTCCGTTGGGCTGTACGGTCCATGGCGTTCATCGCGCCAAGGACCCCGTGGCGGCCGTCCGCACCGCACAGGCCATCGCGGTGGGAGGCGGGAATACGTTCCGGCTGCTCGCGCGCCTGTACGAGTTCGGACTGCTGGACCCCATCCGGGAGCGGGTGCGGGCCGGCGCGCCCTACATCGGCTGGAGCGCGGGGAGCAACGTCGCGGGCCTCACGATCCGAACGACCAACGACATGCCCATCGTCGAGCCGCCCAGCTTCACGGCACTGGGACTCTTCCCCGCGCAGATCAACCCGCACTACACGGACGCGGTGATCCCCAACCACGGCGGCGAGACGCGCGCCGACCGGCTGCTGGAGTTCATCGTGGTGAATCCCGACTCCCCCGTCATCGCCATCCGCGAAGGCAGCATCCTGCGCGTCGAAGGGAGCGAGATCACCCTGCTCGGAGCGCTGCCCGCGCGTGGATTCTTGCAGGGGCGCGAGCCCTGGAGCCTGCCGCCGGGTCGTTTGGCAAAAGGTCTTGGGATCGAGGCAAAAGGGTAGACGGCAAGACGGCAAGCGGTTGGGAGGATGGAGGGTGCAGCGTGGCTTCGGATGGTGCCGTTGCACCTCTGCCCACCATTCCCTGCGGACCGCTTGCCGTCTGGCCGTCTCGGCGTCTACCCTAGCACCCGCCACCCACGACCCACCGCC
>CAYWNR010000340.1:0-713 GCA_964459705.1 uncultured Gemmatimonadaceae bacterium
CGGCTGGCATTTCTCCCCGAACAGGCGACCGACTTCATCTACTCGGTGGTGGGTGAGGAACTCGGGTTTCTGGGCGTGCTGGTGAGCCTCCTCCTCTTTGCCGCCCTGCTCACGCTGCTGGTGCGTCTGGCCCGCCGCACGTCGGATCCGTTCGGCAGTCTCGTCGTGTTCGGGATTGCCGGGATGCTGTTCACCCACGTCATTGAGAACGTCGGCATGACGGTTGGGTTGATGCCGATCACGGGAATCCCGCTGCCGTTCTTCTCTTATGGGGGGTCCTTCCTGCTGATCTGTCTCGTCGCCTTGGGGATCGTGCTCCGGATCGGACGGGAATCCCAGCGCGCGGGCTACGGCGACTAGGGGACCCTCGCGCTCGGGGTAGCGGGACCGGGCTCCCCACGCCAGATTCCCGTCCCCTTCATTCCCGGGTGGCCCGATCGCGCATGGCCTGGTTTCGCAAAGAACGACGTGAGCGCACGACGCAGCGGCAGCGGCTGGAGATTCCCGCGGACGCGTGGGACAAGTGCGAGCAGTGCGGGCACATCGACATCCGGGAGAAGTTCGAGCGGAACCTCCAGGTGTGCGCGCAGTGCGGTCATCATCGGCGGATCAGGGGCCGGCGGTACGTCGAGATCCTGACGGATTCCCAGTCGTTCGTCGAGCTGTACACCGACCTGACCTCGGTGGACGTACTGGGATTCGAGGGGTACGCG
>CAYWNR010000340.1:723-4401 GCA_964459705.1 uncultured Gemmatimonadaceae bacterium
ACCACCGGACACGCGACGCTTACCGGCCTGCCATACAACCTGGGCGTGATGGAGTTCGCGTTCATGGGTGGGTCGATGGGCTCGGTAGTCGGCGAGAAGATCGCCCGGCTGGCGGCGCGGTCGCTTGAACACGACGTGCCCCTGGTTCTCGTATCGGCGTCCGGCGGCGCACGCATGCAGGAAGGGGCCCTGAGCCTCATGCAGCTCGCCAAGACGTCGGTCATGATCGCCCAGCTCCGCGACCGTGGCATTCCGTACGTGTCGATCATGACGAATCCCACGACGGGTGGCGTGTCGGCGTCCTACGCGATGCAAGGCGACGTGAATATCGCCGAGCCCGGTGCCGTCATCGGCTTCGCGGGGCCGCGCGTGATTAAGCAGACGATCGGGCAGGATCTCCCCGAGGGGTTCCAAACCGCCGAGTTCCTGTTGGAGCACGGCATGGTCGATCTCGTGGTGGCCCGCCACGAGTTGGCCGCGACGACGGCCAGGCTGCTCCGACTGATGTCGCGGCAGCCGGCGGCCGACCGCCTCTCCTGACCCTCAGCTTCGACGAAGCCTGCCGGCTGTTGTTCCCCAGAACGGGGAGCGCGACGACGTGGTCGCTCGGGCCGACCCGCGCCCTGCTGACGGAACTGGGTGACCCGCACGCGCACTACCCGTCCATCCACATTGCGGGAACGAATGGCAAAGGGTCGGTGGCCGTGCTCGTCGCGGAAGCGCTGCGCGCGGCCGGGCACCGCGTCGGCCTGTACACCTCCCCCCACCTCGTAGACGTGCGAGAGCGGATGATGGTGGACGGGCGACCGATTCCCCGAGCGGCGTTCGCGGCATGGACCTCCCGAGTGGCCCCGCTGCTGGAGCCGACCGATGCCAGCTTCTTCGAAGCCACGACGGCCATCGCGTTCGCCGACTTTGCCGCCCGGGGCGTGGACATCGCCGTGGTCGAGGTTGGCTTGGGAGGTCGACTGGACGCGACCAACGTGGTCACGCCGCTCGTGAGCGTGGTCACCCGAATCGCGCTCGACCATACGGAGTATCTCGGGCCGACCTTGGAAGACATCGCGTGGGAGAAGGCGGGAATCGCCAAGCCGGCCGTGCCGTTCGTCGTCGGCGAGTCCGTGCCGGCGTTGGGCGCGCTGCTGGCGACGGAGGCGGAGCGCGCAGGCGCTCAGGTCATCCGTGTCCCTCCCGAGGCGCGCTATGACGGCCCGCTGGCCCTCCGTGGATCCCACCAGCGACGAAATGCCGCCGTCGCCGCGGCGGTGCTGCGGGCGCTCCCCGAGACGTGGCGGCCGTCCGACCCCGCGACGAGAGCCGGCTTTGCCCGCGCGACCCTGCCGGGACGGTTGGACCGCCGTGGACGTTGGTTGTTCGACGTGGCGCACAACCCGGACGGGATCCAGACGATTCGTCACGCGCTCGGGGCGGAGCCTCCAGCCCGCCCCGTGCATGCGGTGGCGTGCGTCCTCAGCGACAAGGATTGGCAAACGATGTTGCGCGCGCTCTCCGAGATGGTGGATGCCATGTGGCTCACCAACGCGCCATCGGCGCCCGCGGGGCGGGCGTGGGACCTGACGGCCGCGGCCCGATTCGCCGGACCGTGGGCCACCGCGGAGCCTGACCTGGTCCGGGCGCTCTCGGCAGCGTCCGACAGGGCGGGAACGGTGCTCGTGTGCGGCTCGTTTCACACGGTTGGTGATGCAATGGCGCGCTTGCCGGGCTTCGCGCCGCTCGGGTAAATTGGTGCGATGCAAGGACAAGCGCTGCCCGGCTTTCGTGATTTCTACCCCGCCGAGGCGGCCCTCCGCAATCATCTGTTCACGGTCTGGCGCGAGGTCGCGGCGCGATACGGATTCGAGGAATACGACGGTCCGCCGCTCGAGCCGCTGGACTTGTACACGGAGAAAAGCGGCGACGAGATCGTCGGCCAGCTGTACGAATTCGCGGACAAGGGAGGTCGCCGGGTCGCTCTGCGGCCGGAGATGACCCCCACGCTGGCGCGCATGGTGGCGGCGCGGGCCTCCGCGTTGAAGAAGCCCATTCGGTGGTTCTCGATCCCGCAGCTGTTTCGCTATGAGCGGCAGCAACGCGGGCGGCTGCGCGAGCACTTCCAGCTGAACATGGATCTGATCGGCGAGTTGGGGCCGTTGGGGGACGCCGAAATCGCGGCCGCGGCTGTCGACATCATGCGCGCGTGTGGACTGGGGGCGGCGCAGGTCCGGCTTCGCGTCTCGGATCGCCGGGTCGTGGGCCTGCTGCTTGCCGCGTCCGGGGTCACCGAAGCGCAGTTGCCAGCGGCCTACGCGGCCATCGACAAGATCGACCGCGACCCCCACGAGGTGTTGGCGGAGCGTCTCGCGAAGGCCGGACTCACGCGGGCAGCCGTCGATGGCGTGCTCGGGATCGCGACGGTGCGGGGGCGGGATGCGCTCGAGCGCGCGGTAGGCGAGGTGCCCGGTGGCGAGGATGCGGCCGAAGGGCTCTTCGGGTGTCTGAATGCGCTGGGGCAGATGGGCCTCGGCGATTTCGTCGACGTCGACCTTTCGATCGTCCGCGGGCTCGCGTACTACACGGGCGTCGTCTTCGAGCTGTTCGATGCCGGCCGGTCGTTGCGGGCCATTTGCGGCGGCGGGCGCTACGATGGGCTCCTCAGGGCGCTGGGAGGCGTCGATCTGCCGGCGGTCGGCTTCGGCATGGGAGACGTCGTGTTGGGTGAGCTGCTGGCGGGGCCAACCGCCGCCACGCCACTGCTGGATGCCTTCCTGGTCGCGGTCGGCAGTGACGACGTTCCCGCCGTGCTGGCGCTGGCCCACCAGCTGCGCGATGCCGGACGACGCGTGGAGTTCGCGCTCAAGGTGCAGAGCCTGGGGAAGCAGTTGAAGTTGGGCGTGGCACGGGGAGCGCCACGTGCCCTCATCGTGGGTCCCGACGAGCGGGCCGCGAAAGTCGTACTGATCCGGGACCTCGCGACCGGCGTCGAGTCCCGCGTACCGATGGAGCAGGCGCATGATGCGTTGGCTGCGAATTGAGGTGTTGGTCGTCGTCGTCTCGGTGTTCGGAGCGGCGTGCGAGAAGTCCGAGAAGGCCGAAACCGGGTTCGTGCGGGTACCCGAGGCCGAGGCCGTTCCGGTGATGGTGCTCAAGAACGACTCGAGCCGGACCCCTTCGGGGAATCGCGTCGCGGAGCTCCACGTGCTGCTCCCGGTCGGCACGACGGAGCCCGTCGCGCGGACCACGCTGCAACACGTGATCGACAGCGTGGCCCTGGCGGATACGCTGGCGGCGGCGGTGCGTGTGACCGGGTTCGTGATCTCGACGATTGACCGGGTCGCGGGAACGGCCGACATCGTTCCGGCGTTGTCCGCGACGTGGGGGCCGATCGACTCCGCCGGATTCACCGGCGCCAAGCGGAAATCACGCTTCCGAACCCACTTCGTGCTCGTCCGGCCGCTGGATGGGTCGCCGCCGACGGTGAAACAGCAATGACGAGCGAGAAAGGGATCACGCCTCGAGCCACCGATTTCAGCGCGTGGTACAACGATGTGATCATGCGGGCGGAACTGGCCGACTACTCGCCGGTCCGCGGGTGCATGGTCATCCGGCCGTGGGGCTACCGGATTTGGGAGCTGATGCAGCGGGCGCTGGACGACAAGTTCAAGGAAACCGGCCACGAGA
>CAYWNR010000341.1:0-4393 GCA_964459705.1 uncultured Gemmatimonadaceae bacterium
CCCCCTCGCCTCCGCCCGTCGGCGGTGCCCATCGTGCTCGCAGCCCGTGACACCCCACCGGTTTCCCTGCATCCGCTCTACCTCCCCGACGGCGTGATCGCGGCCGACGCCCTCGTCGGCACCTGGGTGGATGTCAACGACAGCTCCGATTCCCCCGACGTCCTGCAAGTCACGCGAGACGGAGCCCACCGACTCACGATCTCGTTCTCGACGGACGACGGGTCCGTGACAGGGTGGGGCTACGCGACGGCCATTGATGGCGTGACCTTCGTCGACATGGGAGCCCCTATGGAAGCCTGGCAGGGCGCGCGGCCATTCCCGACCCTGCCTGTCCACCTGTTTGCGCGCTATCGCATCGTCGCCGACACGCTGTTCCTCGACTTCGTCACCGAGGACGACTGGGTAGCCCGGCTCTCGGATCGGCCGGGACTCGCCGTGCGTCAGGACACCACCGACCCGGAACACTCGTCGCTCACGTATTCGGCGGTCCTGCTCACACCGCCGACGCCACAATTGCGCGCGTTGGTGCACGAGCTGCTGCATGCCGATGGCGTCGAGTGGAAGACCCTCACGCTCGCGCGACGGGAAACGGAGACGCGCTAGCACTCCGCCCTGGCCCGGCGTACATTCGACCACCGATGACCGCGCGACCCCGCCTCGCCGCGTTCCTCACACTCACGTGCTGGATCTCCGCCGGCCTTGGCGCCGGCGGGCACTCCATGGTGTGTGCCCGGCCCAAGCCGGGGGGTCCGATGCACGGGGCCATGTCCCACCACGAGACCATGCCCCGACACGGGGCCATGCCCCAGCACGACGACGAGCACGACGATCACCCGCAGCCCAGCCCCGGGCGGCAAGGCTGCTGCTGTCCAGGCCCCTGTTGCTGCTCGCTCCCCGGTTCCAGCGTGCCGACGGCGCCCGCCATCGATGTCGTCCCCGTGGCGATGGGACGTCCCAGCCTCGACCCAACCCCGGCCACACTCCCTCCGCGTGTCCGGCCATTCGTCCTCCCGTGGGCCAACGCCCCACCCTCCCCGACGACCTAGCCCGGCAGCACCCCTCGACCGGCGGCCACGTGCGCGCCGGCCGGACGATGGCGCCAGCCCGCGGATCTCGCCCGCGGTGATTGGTGCGCACACTAGACTTGGGAGGACGAGGGACAATGATCTTCCATCGGCTCGCCCCACTGCTCGGCGCAGCCGCGCTGGGGGCGCTGCTTCCCCGCAGGGCCGATGCCCAGAAGGACACCACCCGCGCCGTCGAGGTCGCGCCGATCTCGGTGACCGCCGTCCGAAGGCTCGGCGCGGCGCCGCCGGTCGTCACGGTCACGGTCACGGGCGAGCGCATTCGGGACGCCCAGGCCACCGATCCGTACGACCTCGTCCGGCGACTCACCGGCATCGAGATCCATCAGCAGGGACAGGGTCCCGGATTCGCCGCGGACGCGGTGCTCCGTGGATTCACGTCCGACCATTCGTCGGACGTCCTGCTCGTCGTGGATGGCGTGCCCATCAATCTCCCGGTGCATGGCCACGTCGAGGGCTACGCGGACTGGAGCCTGCTGATCGCGCCCGCCCTGTCCGAGATGCGAATCATCAACGGTCCCGCCAGCCCTCGGTACGGCGACTTCGCGTTCGGTGGCGTGGTGGAGGCGTTCACCGACCTGGACGTCGGTACGAGCACCGGAGCGCTCACAGGTTCGAGCTACGGCGACGTGGGCGGCTGGCTCCGCACCGGCCTGCGTGGCGCGCGCGGCGGAGGCATGGCGGCCGGCGAGGCCAAGCGACAGACGGGATGGCGTGACAACTCGGACTTCTGGCTCGGCAACGGGCTCGTGCGAGGATGGCATGCGCTCGGGCGGGGGCAACTCGACGGCGGGGTCTCGTTCTACGGCTCGTCGTGGAACTCCCCCGGGTTCCTCTCGGTCGATCAGTACGACGCCGGCGACCTTGCCACCGCCGCGGACCCCACCGATGGCGGCGACGCGGCACGGCTCATCGCGCAGGCACACTACACCACGATCTTCGGCAATGCGGGCTTCGAGTCCCTGGTGTGGGGCCAAGGTGGACGGTCAACGGTGTTCCTCAACCTGCCGGAGGACGGGGTGTTGGAGCAGACCGAGGAGCGCGATGAGCGGCTGGCAGCCGGCGGGCGGGCCCAGTTCGTCTGGCAACTCGCCGGCGGCAGCGCGACGGCCGGCGCCACGACACGGGCCGACGCCGGGACCTACGATCTCTACAACACCACCGCCCGAGTGCGTGACGCCGAGGAAACCGCCTACGACGGCGACTACCGCTCGGGCGGCGCCTACGCCCGGTGGCGCAAGGTGGTTGGGACGCGACTGGCACTGGACCTGGGCGGCCGGATCGACGCCTTGCACTACGCCAGCCTCGACCGGCTGAGCGCGACCCCGCAACGCGTCTCGGCCACGGATTGGCTCGCGAGCCCCAAGGTGGGCGCGCGCCTGCTGCTGTCGCCGGCGGTGGTCCTGCTCGGCTCGTTCAGTCGCGGGTTTCGCGGCGCCCCTGGCGTCATCGGCGATCCGGGCCGGCCGCCCATGACCGCGTGGGCGAGCGAGTTCGGCGTGCAGCTGGCGACGGGAGCCGTGCGCGCGCACGTCGCCGCGTTCCGGCTCGACGTGAGCCACGAGCGCATCCAGGATCCCGTCACGCGCGAGATCTCGGACGCCGGCGCCAGCGTGCGGCAGGGGCTCACCGCCGATCTCGACGTGCAACTCGGGAGCCGCGTGGGGCTGTTCGGGTCCGTCACGTTCAACGACGCATCGATTTCCGCGACCGGCGATCCGACGATCCGACGATCCGCGTCGCTCGCACGCCAGGCGGACGGTGCCGTGCCGGCCGCGCCCACACCGACTCCGGTACCGACGTTCCACGTCGTGCCGCTCGAGCCCGGCGATCCGGTCCCCGGGGTCGGCCGGTACGTCGGACGGGCGGGAATCGAGACGCGGCCCGTCACCCGGATCACCGCGAGCGCGACGCTGCGGTTTTCCGGCCCATTCACGCCGGTCGGTGAGCCAAGCGTGCGCACGAGCCCATACAGCGTGCTCGATCTCGCCGGAACCGTTCGTCTCTGGGCGGATGTCGGGTTGGATGCCGAGCTGGCGAACGTGTTCGATGTGCGCTACCCCGAGGTGCGCGCCTCGGGCTTCGTGAACCCCGGTTGGCCCCGAACGCTGCGCGTCGCGCTGCGCTTCGGCCGCGCGTCCGCCAACGCGCTGCTCCGTTGATCGGGAGCGGTCCATGGCACGCGGCAGGGGCGGGTCTTGCGTAGAGGATCAGAATTGCCAATTTTCGGTTCGTTCACGCCCTCACCCTCATTCAACCAAGGAGGTGATCCATTGTCTGATGGTACTACCGGCGGCAGTCCGGTACGGGCAAGCGATCGCCGTCCGCGGGGCTAATCTCCGGACCGAATCGCAGCACCTGCGCCGACCGATCGGCGTCCGAACGACGATCGCACCGGACTGACGCAGGACCAGGAATGAGCGGCGCCGCCGAGCGTTCGGTCTCGGTGGCGCCGCTCGAGTTTTTGCCGCGCCCAGCGCGCGGGGACTGGCGCACCGGCCGGCCGCGTCGCAGCATTCGGAATCCAGACGGGCCCCGACACCGCGGTGCCCCTTGCCGCCGGAGTCACACGATGACCGCTTACCCCATGCCGGGCTCGTGAGTCGTTTCGACGGGCGACTGGCCGTCCTGTTCGTGACGGCGTTCGTGGACATGGTGGGGCTCACGATGATCGTGCCCCTCCTGCCGTATTACGCGACGGACTTCGGCGCGACCGCGGTGGTGGTGGGGTTCCTGATCTCCGCGTTCTCCGTCGCCCAGCTCCTCTCGGCTCCGATCTGGGGTCGGCTCTCCGACAGGCGTGGGCGCCGACCGGCCATCATCGCTGGCCTCGTGATCACGGCGGTCGCGTACGTCCTGTTCGGCATCGCCGCCTCCGTATGGGTGCTGCTCCTCTCGCGCGTGGTGCAAGGCTTGGGCGGCGGCACAATCGGCGTGGTGCAGGCGTACGTGGCCGACGCGTCCCCGCCGGAATCGCGCACGAAGAGTCTCGGATGGCTCACCGCGGTCACCAGCCTCGGGGCGGTGGCCGGCCCCGCGTTCGGCTCGGCGCTCGTCGCCATCGGCGGACGGACGGCACCCGGATTCGGCGCCGCCGCCATCTCCGCATTGGTCGCCGTCTTCGCGTGGCGTTATCTGAAAGAAACGGCGGCGCTGCGGGCGTCCGGCACCTCCCCTCAGCGCGGACGGGTCACCGGCCGCGCTGCCATTCGCCGCGTCGTCACACACTGGCGCGAGCCCGCGTCGCGCCTCATCTGGATCTACACGATCGCCATCGGCGCGTTCTACGGGACCATCCAGACCGTCCC
>CAYWNR010000342.1:0-4384 GCA_964459705.1 uncultured Gemmatimonadaceae bacterium
TCCAACGACGGCCGCGGCTACGTGCTCCGCCGCATTCTCCGTCGCGCCGTGCGCCACGCGTACCTGCTCGGCCGCTCCGAGCCGACCCTCACGCCGCTGGCCATGACGGTCGTGGACACGATGGGCGACGTCTATCCGGAGCTGGTGGCCAAACGCGAGCACATCGAGAAGGTGACGCGCCTCGAGGAGGAACGGTTCCTGGAGACCGTGGCCGATGGCCTGGAGCGCCTGGAGCTGGTCCTCTCCGGTCCGGGCAAGGTGGTGACAGGCGACGACGCGTTCAAGCTCTACGACACCTATGGGTTTCCCTTGGATCTCACCGAGCTGATCGCGGCTGAGCGCGGCTGGAAGGTGGACACGACCGGCTTTGACCAAGCGCTCTCCCGCCAGCAAGAGCGCTCGCGGGCGGTGGATCGGCCCGCCGGCCCGTCGGCCCGCCGGCCCGCCGGCCGCGGCAAATGGGTGCGGGTTGTGCCGCGCAAACGGCAGCGGTTCGTCGGGTATGAGACGACACGGGCTGATACGGAAGTCCTGGCGTTCCGCCAGGCAGATGACCGGCTCGACCTCGTTCTGCGCGAGAACCCGTTCTACGCCGAGTCGGGTGGGCAGGTGAGCGACCAGGGGGTCGTGCGGGGGGAGGGCTGGGAGCTGGCGGTGGACGACGTCCTGAAGGACGATGGCCGGCAGGTGGTCACGGGCCGCTGGGAAGGAGACTTCGAGCCCACGCCGGTGGACGCCGAGGTCGCCGAGGGGCGGCGGCGCGACATCGAGCGGAACCATACGGCCACGCACCTGGTGCATGCGGCGCTGCGGGCCGTGCTGGGCGATCACGTGCGGCAGGCGGGTTCGGTCGTGGCGCCCGATCGTCTCCGGTTCGACTTCTCGCACCACGGTCCCGTGACGGAACAGGAGCTGCGCGAGATCGAAGAAGAGGTGAATCGCGGCATCTGGCTCAACGTTGGGCTCGACACGTACGAGATGGCCTATCGCGAGGCGCTTGCCAAGGGTGCCATGGCCCTGTTCGGCGAGAAGTACGGTGACGTGGTCCGCGTGGTGGACATTGCGGGCCTGTCGGTCGAGCTGTGCGGCGGCACACACGTGCGCAGCACCGGGCAGATCGGGCTGTTCCACTTCACGCACGAGACCGGCGTGGCGGCGGGCGTGCGCCGAATCGAGGCGGTCACGGGGCCCGGCGCCTACGACCTGATCAAGCAGCTGGACGCACGCGTGACCGAGGCGGCCGAAGTGCTCCGCACCACGCCGGAACACGTGGCGCGCCGCATCGAGACATTGCTCCAGGAACGGAACCGGCTCGAGAAGCAGATCGAGGCGCTGTTGCGCGGCAGCGCGGCAGCGGGGGCAGCGGGGGCAGACGAGGACGCCGTTCGGGTCGGCGACGTGACGGTGGCCGTGGGCAATGCGCCCGTGGACGATCGGGCGCAGATCGGGATGCTGATGGACGCGTTCCGCGAGCGGGAGCGGCACGGGGTCAAGGTGCTGTTCACGGTCGGCGACCGCCCGGGTGTGCATGTTGCCGTGACAGACGACCTGATTGCCCGCGGCCTCAAGGCGGGCGACCTCGTGAAGCGCATCGCCGCCGTGAGCGGCGGCAGCGGCGGCGGCCGGCCGCATTTCGCGTCGGGCGGCATCGGCAACGCCGCCCAGCTCGAGGAGACGCGCCGGCGCGTGCCGGAGATCCTCCAGGCCGCGCTGGCGGGCACGTCTTGACCGAGGCACACGCCTGGCTCGCCGAGCGCCTCGAGGCGGCGCCTCCGTCGCTCCGGGAGCGCATGGTGGCGGCGCTCGAGCAAGACAACGCCATGGATGCCGACCTGGGCGCCGCGCTCCAAGCCACTGGTGAGCGCCTGATGCGCGTCGCGCAATGCGGTCCCGCCAATCACGACACGGGTCTGACTCTCCTTGCCGCAGACGCCTTGGTCACACTTGCTTGCGAATGGAATGCACTTGCCGGCGTTAGGAGCTAGCGCGCACGCCCGGGTGGGGTCGTCAACCCGACGGACTCGGCGGACCCGCGCGATAGTCGCGACCGTCCGGACCGCCTTGACCGCCGGGACCGCCGGGGCAGTGACGTGATCGATCTCCACTCCCATCTCCTCCCCGGCATCGATGACGGCTCCAGTTCCATGACCCAATCGGTGGGGGTCCTCCGTCAGTTCCTAGCCCACGGTGTCACAGATGTTGTCCTCACCCCCCATCTCCGGGCCAGCGACATCGGCCGGCGCGGCGAGGACATGATCGAGCGGCGTGACTTGCTCCTGAAGGAGCTCTTTCGGGAGGCTCCGCAGGGGCTCAAGCTCCATCCGGGATTCGAGATCATGCTGGACGAGCCGTTGCCGGAGTACGCCGTTAGGGACCGACGGTACGCGATCGCGGGCTCGCGCTACTACCTGGTCGAGTTCTCGCCGTCGCTGGGTCCAAGCCCGGCCGGCGGCGTGCTCCAGCGGGCGATCGCGGATGGCGTCACTCCCCTGGTCGCGCATCCTGAGCGGTACCACATCTGCCAGGCGCGCGACTTTGCCGCGTGGTGCGAGGCGGGCGCCGTGCTCCAGGTGGACGCCACCACGCTCACACGGTCCACGAGCCGCGGCACCATGGCTCGGCGCTTGGTCGTCGAGGGCCTGGCAACCGTGATGGCGGCCGACAACCATGGCGACGGGCGGTCGATGCTCTTGGGCAAGACGTACGTGGAAGACCGCGGCGGCAAAGAAGCTGCCCACTGGCTCTCGACGGCCAATCCGCGCGCCATTCTCGCCGATCAGCCGACCACGCGCGTCCCGCCCACGGCGCTCCGCATGCACGTCGGCGAGCGCGTACGGGGGTGGATTCGTGCCGTGGCGGAAGGATGAACGCGTGGGACTGATCGACCTCTCTGGGAAGGTGGCGTTGGTCACCGGCGGCTCGCGCGGCATCGGGGCGGCGACAGTGGGGCTCTTTGCGAAGGCGGGCGCCTCGGTGGCGTTCACGTACCGGACTCGGCGGGAACAGGCGGAGGCAGTGGCAGAAACGGCAGAGAAGAGGGGCAGAGGGGCAGAGAGAAGCAGCGCGGCAGAGCGCGTGTCCGCCGGTCCGCTGGTCCGCCGGTCCGCCGTGTATCCGCTCGACCTCTCCGAGCCCGCCGCGCACGCCCGTCTCACCGCCGACGTCGTGCGAGATTTCGGCGGGCTCGACTTCTACGTCGCCAACGCCGGCATCTGGCCGCAGGAAGACGTCCCCGTGCGCGACATGGACGACGCGCGCTGGGCGGACACGATGCGCGTGAACCTCGACGCGGTGTTCTTCGGGTGCCGAGCGGCGCTGAAGGTGCTGCGACCGGGTGGGTCCATCGTGATCGTCACCAGCACGGCGGGGCAGCGGGGCGAGGCGTTCCACGCGGACTACGCGGCCACCAAGGGGGCGCTCATTGCGTTCGTGAAATCGCTGGCGGTGGAAGCGGCGCCCGCGATCACGGTCAACTCCGTGGCGCCGGGGTGGGTGGACACCGACATGTGCACCGACACCTACGCCGAGGACGGCGGCAAGGGCCGCGAGCGCATCGAGGCCGGCATCCCGCTCCGGCGCGTGGCGACGCCGGAGGATATTGCGGGACCTATAGTCTTTCTCTGCTCTCCGATGGCTCGGCACATTACCGGCGAGATACTTAATGTCAACGGTGGTTCTGTGCTCTGTGGGTAGCGTGAAACGTGAAACGTGAAAGGTGAAGAAGCCGTGAAACGTGAAACGAGAGACGTGAAACGCTATCTCCGACGTCAGGGCAACTCCGTTTCACGTTTCCCGTCTCACGTTTCACGGCAGTGTCCACGTTTCCCGTGTCACCTTTCACGGCAGGATCCACGGGTCCCGGTTCCCGTTTCACGGTAGCTCCCGATGTCATTCCCCGCCTCGTTGCAGATCCCCGCCCCCGTCCTCGCCATCGCAAGGAGGCTAGAGGATGCAGGGTGGGAGGTCTGGTGCGTGGGCGGCGCCGTCCGCGACAATCTCCTCGCGATCCCCAACAACGACTTCGACCTTGCCACGTCGGCCACGCCGGACGTCGTGCAGAAGCTCTTCAAGCGAACCGTGCCGGTGGGGGTGGCGCATGGGACGGTGGCGGTGTTCGATCCGGCGGGCGACCTCCACGAGGTGACGACGTTCCGCCGCGACGTGACGACCGACGGGCGCCACGCGGTGGTGGCATTCGGGGCCTCCTTGGAGGACGACCTCGCTCGGCGCGACTTCACGATCAACGCGATCGCCTACCATCCCTTGAAGCACGAATGGCGAGATCCGTTCGACGGCAAGGCCGACCTCGACGCCGGCGTCGTGCGCGCCGTGGGTGAGCCTCGGGCGCGCATCCGCGAGGACTACCTGCGCATCGTGCGCGCCC
>CAYWNR010000343.1:0-4384 GCA_964459705.1 uncultured Gemmatimonadaceae bacterium
CGCCCTGGCGCTCGCCGCGGGTACCGACCTCTCGTGCGGCCCCGAGTACGCGAGCCTCACCAAAGCGGTGGAGCAGGGCCTCGTGACGGAAGCGCAGGTAGATACCGCGCTCGCGCGCCTGCTGCGCGCGCGGTTCCGGCTGGGAATGTTCGATCCGCCCAATCGGCTGCCGTTCCGAGCGGCACGACCCAGCGCGCCGCCGGCGGCCGAGGTCATCGGCGCTCCAGGTCACCGCGCGCTGGCGCTGGAGGCGGCGCGCAAATCGATGGTGCTGCTCAAGAACGACGGTGGTGTCCTCCCCCTCAGAAAAGACCTAGGCGCGGTCGCCGTGATCGGCCCCAACGCCAACGACGTGGATCTGCTCTTCGGCAACTACAATGGCCTGGCCACCGATCCGGTGACCCCGCTCGCCGGGATTCGCGCCGCGGTCTCCCCGGCAACGCGCGTGCTCTACGCGCGTGGTGCCGACGTGGCGCCGGGCATGCCGTCGTTCGAGGTAGTCCCCGCCACCGCGCTCCGACTCGAGGGGCGCTACTTCCCGAACCACGACTTTGCAGGCGAGCCGGCCGTGACGCGGAACGATCCCGTGCTGGACTTCACCTGGTGGGAAGACGCGCCGGCGCCGGGCCTTCCGGTGGACAGCTTCTCGGTGCGCTGGACGGGTGACCTTGTCGCTCCGGTCACCGGGACCTACGCGCTCGGACTCCGCACGATGGGCGGGGTGCGGCTCTTCCTCGACGACTCGCTGTTGGTGGAGTTCTCCGACCGCCACGTGGTGGCGACCCAGTGGGCCACGGTGAGCCTGGTGGCCGGCGCCGCGCGCCGGCTGCGGGTCGAGTACTTCGACCGCCGCGCCGACGCCATTGTGCAGCTCGTATGGTCCAGGCCGGATCCGCGCCTCCGCGAAGACGCGCTCGATGCCGCACGCCAGGCCGATGCCGTGATCATGATGCTCGGCCTGAGCCCAAGGTTGGAAGGCGAGGAGATGCGCGTGGACGTACCCGGCTTCAAGGGTGGCGACCGGGTGAGCTTGGATCTTCCGGAGACGCAGGAGTCGTTGCTCCGCGCGGTGGTGGCGGTAGGGAAGCCGGTGGTAGTCGTCTTGCTCAACGGCAGCGCCGTGGCCGTGAACTGGGCCGCCGAGCACGTGCCGGCCATTCTCGAGGCGTGGTATCCCGGGCAGGCGGCCGGAACCGCCATCGCCGAGGTTCTGTTCGGTGATTTCAATCCCGCCGGTCGTCTCCCCGTGACGTTTTACAAGTCGGTGGATCACCTGCCCCCGTTCGACGACTACGACATGGTGGGCCGGACCTATCGGTACTTCGTCGATGCTCCGCTGTTCCCCTTCGGGCACGGCTTGAGCTACACGACCTTCGCGTATCACGACCTTCGCGTGCCCAATGAGGTTCGAGCGGGAGCCCCCGTGGACGTCTCCGTCGAAGTCGAGAACACGGGATCCGTCGCCGGCGAAGAGGTGGTTCAACTGTATCTCACCGATGTCGCCGCGTCGGTGCCGGTACCCGTCCGGACGCTCGTCGGGTTCCGCCGAGTGTCACTCAAACCGGGCGAGCGCCGCCGAGTGACGTTCACCATCTCGCCGCGCCAGCAGTCGCTGATCGACGACGGAGGGACGCGCGTGATCGAGCCGGGAGCCTTCAAGGTCAGCATCGGTGGGAAGCAGCCCGGGTTCACCGGTGTCGCGGACGCGAGCACCACAGGCGTCGTGACGGGGGAGTTCGAGGTCTACGGGCTGGTAACGTCGGTAGGCGGCTAGGCGGTTCGAATCTGCCGCACCCTGTCGCGTTCCAACCGCCGACACGTCTCTAACCGCCTAACCGCCTAGCCGCCTAAACCGCCTATCCAGTTCGCGACGTTCCCGCACCCACCGCGCGGCATCGATGACACCCGCCGGCCCGTCCTCCGCCATGCTGGGGCATGCGCGCCTCTTGCTCCCTCGGCCGAGGAGACCCGATACTATGGGCATGTCCGTCACGCACCGCCGCTTCACCGTGGACGATTACCATCGTATGGCCGAGACCGGCATCCTCACCGAGGACGACCGCGTCGAGTTGCTCGACGGGCAAGTGCTCCAGATGAGCCCCATCGGGCCGGCCCACTCCGGCTGCGTGAACCGGCTCACAAGGCTCTTCTCGCGGCTTCCGGCCCGGTCGGCCACGGTGAGTGTCCAGAATCCCGTGGTGCTGAGTGCGCGGTCGGAACCGCAGCCTGATGTGGCCCTCCTGCGATATCGCGAGGACGGCTATGCCTCCCGGCATGCGCGTCCGGACGACGTTCTCCTCCTCATCGAAGTAGCCGATAGCTCCACGCAAGCTGACCGCTCCGTGAAGGTCCCCCTCTACGCGGCGGCCGGCATCGGCGAAGTCTGGCTGGTGGATCTTGTTGGAGAACACATCGTGGTCTATCGGGATCCCGCACCGGAGGGATTCCGGGACGTCTTGGCGGCCCGCCCGGGTCAGACGATTACGCCGCTCAGGTGTCCCAGTTTTGCGACTTCCGTGGCGGGCGTCATCGGATAGACCTGGGGCGGTGGCAGGTTGGTCGTGCGCTGGTCGGGCTGGCAGCGCACGCCTGATAAGCGTGAGGTCAGCGGTTCAATTCCAGTCAGGCTCGCCGAAAGCGCGCGGCAACCTTTCCTGACCCATCCGACACTCACATACGGACACCGGCGGCGGAGGGGGAGACCTTTTGAGCGGGTACGGTGAAGTGCGTGACGATCGAACGCTGGCGCGGGAGGCAGTTCGCAACGGGGACGAACGTGCCTTTCGTGAACTGTACGACCGTCACACGCCGCGCCTGCTCCGATTCGCACTCCGACTGATGGGGCCGGCCGGTGACGCCGCCGCGGAAGACGTGGTGCAGGAGACGTGGCTCCGTGCCATCCAACGGCTCCACGACTTCGAGTGGCGATCGAGCCTCGGCACCTGGCTGCACAGCATCGCGCTGAACGTATGCCGCGAAGCGTGGCGGCGTGAGGATTTCGAGCGCATGCCCGCGGCCGATCCGCCCGTCCAACCGGCCCCCGCGATCGAGGCGAGGCTCGACCTCGATCGCGCGCTCACGCGCCTCGCCACCGGCCGGCGCAGGGTGCTGGTGCTGCACGATCTGTACGGCTATAAGCACCGCGAGATCGCCCGTGCGCTCGGCATCGCCGAAGGCACGTCCAAGAGTCAACTCACCCATGCGAGGCGTGAACTGGAGACGGTGCTCACGAGTGGAGAAAGTCATGAACGACGACCTCAGTCCGATCCTGCGTAAGGCGTACGACGACGCGCCGGAGACGGCCACGCCGTCCCCGCTCCTCTGGGAGCGCACGCGGCGTGCCTTTCATGCTCGCACCGCGGGGCGCCGCACGCGATCCGTCACGCGCATCGCCATCGGCATCGCCGCAGCGCTCGTGGTCGGATTCGTCGGCGGGTGGGTGGTAGGACGGCGGATCCCCGAACGCGCCGCCGGACACGCCGTGACGCAACCGACAACGCCGGCCGCCGCCGCCGAGCGAGTGCAATCCACGGGAAGCGCGTACGCAGACGCGCTCGATGCACTCGTCGAGAGTTTGCGCGCCGCGTCGGCGGAGCAGCTCGCCACCGGTCAGCACGTCGTGCTCGCGCTGTCGCGCGCGCAGGCGCCGCCGATTCGCGCGCTGCTCGCCGGCCGGCCCGACTCGCTCGCGCTCGAACCGTCGTCCGTCATCTGGTTCTGAGGAGACCGATCATGATCGCCAGGTTGCAGGAGAGTCGTTCCCGGTGCGCCGGCCGCGTCTCGCTGCTCGCGGTAGCAGCCGTCGTCTGGCTCGCCGTCGCCGGTT
Organism: uncultured Gemmatimonadaceae bacterium; assembly: GCA_964459705.1. GTDB lineage: Bacteria > Gemmatimonadota > Gemmatimonadetes > Gemmatimonadales > GWC2-71-9 > JAOTWJ01. The sequence continues at coordinate 3,827 of CAYWNR010000343.1, forward strand.
CGGCGGCGGCGCAGGTCCGGGCTGGGGGTGCGGGATGTCCGGGTGGCGAACGGGCCAAGCCGGACCTCGGTATAACGGAGTTCATCTGCAAGTGCTCGTTCGAAACCTCGGATTCGAACCCCGGGCGCTGGACCTTCTATTCCGAGCCTCGCATCCTCGACGTCGCGAAGGGCGGGCCGGCCGACGGGCGACTCGAATCGGGGGATGCGGTGGTCGCGATCGACGGCAAGCTCATTACCACGGCCGCCGGTGGCGAGCGGTGGTCCACCGTAGCGCCGGGCGAGCGCGTCCAGCTCCGCGTACGGCGTGAGGGCACGGTGCGGACCGTCGAGATCACCGTGGCGGCCAAGTGTCCCGCCGACGAGGCGCTACCGGCCGAAGCGACCGAGACGCGACACGCCCCGTCACTGCCGCGGTTGCTGCCGCGCGGCTGGCTGGGCATGGGTCTGTCATGCCAATGCTCGGTCAATGCCGGAGGGGAGTTCCCGCTCTGGACGTTCGGGGACTATCCGCGGGTGGAGAAGGTCGCGGCGGGAAGCCCGGCGGCGGCGGCGGGCA
>CAYWNR010000344.1:0-4382 GCA_964459705.1 uncultured Gemmatimonadaceae bacterium
TCCCGATTCGCGGACGCGGGCCTCGAGGCCGGTGGCGTCGGTGGGTGGTTCCAGATGGTCCTGGGGCCCCTGGCGCAAGGAAGCGCGCCGCCCACCGACCGCTGCCCGGCGGAGGAACGCAGCACGTCCCAGAACGTCATCGGCATGCTACGGGGGAATGGAGCGCTGGCAGGGCGATGGGTGATGGTGGGTGCGCATTACGACCACCTCGGCTGGCTGGCGCGCGGTACGCAGACGGAGGTCTTCAATGGCGCGGACGACAACGCCTCCGGCACGGCCGTCGTGGTGGAGGTGGCGCGCCTCCTCCAGCGGTGGGTCGTTGCGCACCCCGACGCCGCGCCACGACGGTCCATTCTGTTTCTGACGTTCGGAGCGGAGGAAGAAGGGCTGATCGGCTCGCAGGCGTTTGCGTTCATGCCGACCGTGCCGGGCGACAGCCTGTACGCCATGGTGAACCTGGACATGGTGGGCCGACTGCGCGACAACCAACTCACGGTCGCGGGCCTGGAGACGTGGCCCGCGTGGGGCGCGCTGCTCGAATCCGCCCGGCCAGCCGGCCTGAGCTTTGTCTTCGACGATGCGTCCCTGACTCGCAGCGACCAGTTCAGCTTCATCTCGTCCCTGGAGCTTCCGGCCATCCACCTCTTCACCGGTCTGCACCGGGAGTACCACACGCCAGCCGACGATCCGCCCACGCTCAACTACGACGGCATGCAGCAGGTTGCTCAGATGGTGCTGGCGCTGGTCTGGGAGCTGGCGACACGGGCGGATTCGCCGTAGCCGATCTCCGACAAATGGGAACGGGGGCGCTCGATGTCGGCACCCCCGTCGCGCTCCCTGGACTGCGAATCTGTGTTGCGGTCAGGAAGAGAAGCGCTGATGCGGTCACCGTCGCCGGTCACGTCTCCCTCGCGATCCCGTGACTTCCGGTTTCCGTAACGCCGCCTCCGCACGACGGACGTATTGCAGGATGGGTGCCGTCAGGACGCGACGCGCTCGATCCGTGGTGCAGATGCATAACATGTTACATAACAACAGGTTATGTGATTGCTGATTGACGGACGCCGGGGCTCGATGGGCGTCGGCTGCTCTGGTGGCGGGCTCGATGCCGCAACCGGCGTTGTGGGGGGGCGACAGGGAGTGCGATGCGCGCGGATCCCACCGGGGAAGACCAGCGAGCGCCGTCCCAGCGTACGTGAGGCTCCCGAGCGCTGATCCGCCAACCGTGGGTCCACCTCCAACAATGAGGTGGGGCCGGGGCGCTTTCGCGTCCCGGCCCCTGATCCGCCGGCGGAGGTCCGGTGCGGTCGCGGTGACCGCGTCGCCGGCGGGGTGGGTGCTACCTGGCCTCCTCGCCCAACTTGTGCTGTGCGCTCCCGTCCTTCTTGGTGCCCTGCTGCTGCGTGGGCTGTTGCGCGTCCTGTTCGATGACGCTGGAGGACAGCGCGGCCTCTTGTGGGCCTGTCACATCGGCGCAGGCAGCCAGGAGCCCAAGGGCGAGCACGGGGAGCAGTCGGCGGATCATGGTAACCTCCAGAAGAGTGGTTCAGGCTTGGTTTCGTCGTTGATCGTGGATCCAACCTAGGCCTGACCGCCCAAGCGCTGGACAAGTGCCGTGCTCACGCAGTCAATTCTCTGTGTCACAACGAGATATGACGCTACCTCCGGCTCTGCGGATTCACTGCCTCGGCCCTCCGACCGTGCTCGTCGGCGGTGGGAGCCCGCCACCGGACGTCCTGTGGCGCAAGCATCTTGGTCTCCTGGTCTACCTCGCGCTCTCCCCGGGGCACACCCGGTCACGGGATCACCTGCTCGGTCTCTTGTGGCCTGAGAAGGACCAGCAACGAGCACGGCACTCGCTCAATGAGGCCGTGCGTCGGCTGCGGCTCGGGTTGGGCCCGGAGCGCATCCTCACCACGAGCGACACGGTCGCGTTGCATCCCGCCGATCTCCTGGTGGACGTGGTCGAGGAGGCGGACGTGTCGCTCGGCCTGTTTCTCGAGGGCTTCTCCGTTCCCGACGCGCCGGAGTTCGAGCACTGGCTGGAAGGCGAGCGCACCCGGCATTCGAGTCGCGCGATCGAGCGATGGCTGGCGAGTGGGGAGGAGGCGCTGAGACGGTCGGACCTGACGGTTGCCGACGACCACGCCCTGCGGGCGTTGGGGGCGGAGCCGGGCTCCGAGCGCGCGACCCGACTCCGCATGCGGGCGCGCGCGCTGGCGGGCGATGCGGCAGGCGCGCTGCGGATCTACCAGGAGTTCACGGGATGGATCGAGGGGGAGCTCGGTGAAGGCCCCAGCGCCGAGTTGTCCGCGTTGGCCGACCGAATCCGCGCGGGCCGCGGGGGGCTCGGGGCGACCGCGGGTCCGGTATCCGATCCGCCACTGGTGGGACGTGCGCGCGCCCACATGGCCGCATTTCGCGAAGTGACCGACGACCGCACGACGGGGCCGCGGGTGCTCGTCGTGGCCGGGCTCGTAGGTAGCGGCAAGTCACGACTGGTTCGGGAGTGCGCCACTCGATGGGCCCTCGATGGGGGCGTGTGCGCCCTCGCGAGGCCGCTCGAAACGGACCGGGCCGGGCCGTGGCGCGTGCTCCATCTGCTCCTCCGAGGCGGGCTCGGCGCGGCACCCGGCCTGCGTGCGGCTCCGCCACGCGCGCTTGGGATCCTGGCGACCGTCGCGCCGCTGCTCGCGGATCACGTGCCGGGCGTGATCCCCGCGGAGGGAGACGTCGCGGCGGCGTTCGCGGACATCGTGCGCGCCGTCGCGGAAGAACAGCCGCTCTGTCTCGCGATCGACGACGTCCATTGGGCGGACGATGCCAGCCTCGGCGCGCTGCTCGGCGCGGCGACCGGACTGATGCACGTTCCGCTGTTGCTCGTGGCGAGCGAGCTGGAGGGCGTGCCGGACCTGCCACCCACCCTCCGGCAGTTGCACGCCGAGGTCGGGCGCCACGTGCCCGGAACCACGGTGACCTTGGATCCGCTCGATCCGGACGACATCGCGACGCTGGTGGACGACCTCGCGCCGTGGTGCGATCCCGGCGAGTCGCGCGACCGCTTGGTCCGCCGCGTCGCGTACGAGTCCGGTGGGAATCCGCTCTTTGCCGTCACGTTGCTCCACGGCCTGGCCGAGGTGGCGGCGTTGCGGGATGATGCGCTGCACTGGCCACCGCGCTCGGTGACGTTGGAGGCGCCGTTCCCGATGGAGGTGCCGAATCTCGTGCGGAGCGTCATGGTGGCCCGCATTGGCCAGCTCGACGCGGACGTGCGGCGCGTGCTCGAGGTGGCGGCCGTTGGTGGAGCCGAGCTAGATGAAGCGGCCATCAGGACGGTTGCCGACCTGGAGGAGGAGGCAATCGAGCGCGCGTTGGTCGAGCTGGAGCGCCAAGGGTTCATCCAGTTCGACGGCGAACGCTACCGCGTGCGAATCCCGTTTCTCGCCCAGGTGGTCCGGACGACATTCCTCACGCCGAGCCAGGCGCACCGCATGCGCGCGCGCTACGATGCAGCCAGACGCACAGACGCACAGACGCACAGACGCCTAGACGCACAGACGCCTAGACGCCTAGACGCCTAGGTCCCACCACCTCCTAGGCGTCTCGGCGTCTGTCCGTCTAGGCGTCTAGCCTTTACGGCGCGTGCCGCCAGAACGGATCGCGCCGGTCGGCCGACGCGCGGCGCTCCTCGGCGCGCCGTTCTTCGGCTGTCGCGAGCCGGGTGCGGCGCCGCTCCACCTGGCGCCGTTCGTCCGCCGTGCGCGGGTGCACGGTATCGATGGCCAGCGCAATCTCGAGGCCGACGTCGCGCCAGCGCGTGTACGCTTGCTCCCAGTCGCGACGGTCCTCGGGGGTCATGCGGTGCGAGATCACGCGGTCCACCAGCTCATCGAGCGTAGCCCCCAGGCGCGCCTTTTCCTGCAGGAGGGGCCGGACTTCGGCCGCCACGGCACGAAGCGCGGCGTTGCGCGCCCCGTTGGAATACAACTCGCCGCAGCCGGGGCAGAAACGGTGCCCGACTTGTTGCGCGATCCCGCAGGTCTTGCAGTTCATGCGGCGTCTCCTCCCAGAGCGCCCTCCAACTGTCGCGATGAGGCGAAAGAGGGAAGGGAGGTGTTCCTCGGCGGGTTACCCGGTGACGGAGCGGACCGCATCGTCGATCTCGTCATCCGTGAGCAGACGTTCCGATTCCTTCGCGACCGCCAAAACGGCCTGGATCACTTCGGGTGTCGCGGGCATGTCCCGGAGTTGGAGGTAATACACCACGTTGGACGCACCGGACATGTGCCCGACTTCGATTTCCTGCGTACGTCCCACCCAGCCGGCTGGCACGCCGGAATAGACGCGGTCGGCCAACCAGTCCGCCCCCTTCTTGGTGGCCT
>CAYWNR010000345.1:0-4381 GCA_964459705.1 uncultured Gemmatimonadaceae bacterium
CACGCGCCTTCTTGACGGTGTTCCGCAAGGCGGTGCGCTGCTGGCGATTGCGGTCTCGTGCCTTCCGGCTTTGACGCATTCGCTTCTTGGAGGAACGGATCTTCGGCACCAGCCCAACCCCTTGAAAAAGATGCTTCAGCGAAGCGGGCAACCTAGGCCGCAAGTCATGCCCAGTCAAGGGCGTAGCGCTTTGACACTCGTTTCGGCGTGGGTTACGTTTCGGCGTCTCGAACCCGCCCTCGACGTGATTACGCACTGCACTGTGATGAGCCGCCGGTCGGCGGAGCCTCCGCACCGGCGGCAGCGCCGGGTTGCGGGCGCATGACCCGTCCGGTCCCCCCCGCCGACGAGCCCGCGTTCGTCGTCCATCTCGCCGAGTTCTCTGGGCCGCTCGATCTTCTGCTCACGCTCATTCGCGACCAGGAAATCGACATCACCGACATCCCCATCGCGCGGATCGCCGACCAGTTCATCGCGGCCATCCATGACTTGGGCTTGAATCAGGCCGCTGACTACCTGGACATGGCGGCGCGGTTGCTCCGGATCAAAGCGCAGATGTTGCTCCCGATCCCCGCGGACGCGGAGGCGTGGGAGGATCCGCGCGCGGAGCTGGTCCGCCGGCTACTCGAGTACGAGCAGATTCGCGAAATCGTCGGGTGGCTCGTGGAGCGCGCCACTCTGCGGGCGGACCGGTTCTCCCGTGGGTGGATCGAAGAAGCGCCGGAGCGACCGGCGGCCCCCGTCCATCTGGATCTGGCGTCCCTGCTCCAGGCCGTCGATGACGTCATTCGCGGCATCCCGCAGCCGGTGCTGCACCGCGTGGTCCCCCGTCCGCTGGACGTCGAAGGCGCCACACGGCGCATCGAGGCGCTCCTGGTGGAGCGGGACCGGTTCGAATTTCGCGAGGCGCTTGGCGCCGACTACACGATCGGGGACGTCATCTCCACACTGCTGGCCATCCTCGAACTGGCGCGCGTCGGCCGCCTGCAGCTCGTTCAGGATCTCCCCTTTGGCCGAATGGACCTGTGTCGTGGACCGGTTGACCAGGCTGCTTGAGGCCGCGCTCTTCGCGGCGTCCCGGCCGGTGACGTTGGAGGAGCTCCAGCGACTGGATCCGGAAGCCACGCCGGACGAGGTCCGCGCGTCGCTCACGGCGCTCCGACTCCGGTATGACGAGGGCGGGCATGGCGTCGAATTGGCGGAGTTGGCGGACGGGTGGCAGATCCTGAGCCGTCCCGACTTGGCCGATCAGCTCGCGCTCGCGCAGCTCGTGGAGCGACCGCGTCGGCTCTCCACCGCCGCCATGGAGACACTCGCGGTCATCGCGTATCGGCAGCCGGTGGGGCGGGCGGAGATCGAGGAGATTCGTGGCGTGGCTGCCGATGGCGTGTTGCGACTTCTCCAAGAGCGGGGGCTTGCCGCGGTGGTGGGTCGCGGTGAGGGACTCGGGCGGCCGCTGCTCTACGGGACCACGCCGCTCTTTCTCGAGTTGCTCGGGCTCAAGACGACGGCGGAGCTTCCGCGGCTGGACGAGCTGGCCGTGGCGCTCACGCCCCTCGTGGCCCCTGAGCCGGCCGAGGGCGCGTGACGCGCATGCGGGTGCAGCGGGCGCTCGCCCGTGCGGGGGTTCGGTCCCGCCGCTCCGCCGAGGATCTCATCCGGGAGGGGCGGGTGCGGGTGAACGGGAAGGTGGTCGAGTTGGGATCGTCCGCCGACCCCACCGTCGACAAGATCACCGTTGACGGGCGAGTGGTTCGTCAGCCCAAGGAAACCTGGATCGCGCTCCACAAACCGGTTGGCTATGTCGTGAGCCGTCGGGACGCGGAGGGGCGTCCAACCGTGTACGAATTGCTGCCGTCGGTTCCCGGCCTGGCCTACGTCGGCCGGCTGGACGTCATGACGAGCGGCCTGCTGCTCTTCACGACGAACGGGGAAGCGGCCAATCGGCTCACCCACCCACGCTATGAAGTGGAGCGCATCTACCGAGTGACGGTGCACGGGCGATCGGCGGCGGAGATCCGGCAGGCGCTGTCGCGGCCAACGGTGATCGACGACCGGCCGGTGGCCATCCGCAAGGCGTCGGTGCGCGAGGTGGACGGGCGACGGACGGACGTCCAACTGGTGCTGACGGAAGGACGCCATCGGATCGTGCGCCGGATGTGTGAGCAGTTGGGGCTGAAGGTCGAACGGTTGACGCGCATGAGCCACGGGCCGATTCACCTGGGGCGTCTGGCACCGGGCGCGTGGCGCCATTTGGGGGCACGGGACGTCGCCGCGATACGCGCGCTGACGACAGGGGAATAGGGGACCATGGATATTCGGGATCGAACGATCGTGATGCTGGGTGGTGGGGGCCTCGTGGGACACGCGGTCGCTCGACGCCTGCTGGCGCTGGAGCCCAAACGCATCGTGCTGGTGGCGCTCTACGAGGACGAGGTCCGGCGCACGGCGGACAGCTTGGGCCCGTACCGCGCCAAGGCGGCGATCGAGTGCGAGTGGGGCAACGTGTTCTATCCGGAGCCCGCGGCGAAGCTCGACCGCCGGGCGATCTTGGCGGATGCGGGGCTCCGGCGCATGGTGATCGACGACATCGTTGGGGACCTGAGTCCGGCGGTGCTCCGGCGCAGCTTCCTCTATCAGCTCTTCGAACGCTGGCAACCGGACGTCGTGGTGGACTGTATCAATACGGCCACCGCGTTCGCCTATCAGGACGTCTTCCAGAGCGCGCGGGAACTCCTCGCCACGGCCGGCACGGGCACGGTGAGCCGGGAGCAAGTGGAGCGGCACGTCCTCACGCTCACGATGCCGCAGCTCATTCGCCATCTCCAGATCATTTCCGAGGCGATGCGGCAGTTCCGGCCCCAGGCATACGTCAAGGTCGGGACGAGCGGCACCGGGGGAATGGGACTGAACATCCCGTACACGCACTCCGAGGAACGGCCCTCCCGCACGCTGTTGACGAAATCGGCGGTTGCCGGGGCGCATTCGCTACTGCTCTTCCTGCTGGGCCGGACGCCCTGGGCGCCCGCCACCATGGAGATCAAGCCGACGGCCGCGATTGCCTGGCGGGAAATCGGCTATGGCCCGATTCGCCGGAAAGGCGCGCCAATCCATCACTACGATTGTCCGCGGCCGCTGGCCTTGGCCGACGCCTTCGCCCCGACCGCGCGAGGGTGGGTCGATCTCGGTGGTCCGCTCGAGTCCGTCTTCATCGACGTCGGCGAGAATGGCGTCTTCGCCCGCGACGAGTTCGAGACGATCACGACGCTCGGCTCCATGGAGTTCATCACGCCCGAGGAAGTGGCCGATTACGTCGTCTTGGAGATCCAGGGACGGCCCACCGGGCGCGACGTGATCACCGCGCTCGATTCGGCGACGGCGGGACCGACGTATCAGGCGGGCGTGCTCCGGTCCGTTGCCATCGAACGGCTGCGGCAGTTGGAGGCCGAGCACGGCGTGCGTCCGGTCGCCTTCGAGATGCTGGGGCCACCGCGGCTCTCGAAAAACCTCTTCGAGGCGCATGTGTGCGGGCGGTTGTGCGGCTCGATGCGGGCGTTGGCGGGCGAGGACGCGGCGACGCTCGCCGCGGGCGCTGCGGCGTTGCTCGCGGAGGATGGGGAACTCCGCTCGATCATCGTGTCGGTTGGCCTGCCGGTGGTGCTGGAGGGCGATCGCGTCTATCGTGGGGCGGTGGTCATTGTCGAGCCCGAAGATGGCGACCTGGAAGCGGCCGTCCCGCGCGGATGGGTGGACCTTCGCGCCCGCAACCTGCGTATGTGGGTGAAGCGCGCCCAGCGGGTGCTCGAGCAGGACGCGGAGCGACGCTCGCGCCCGGTGGGATCGGGCAGCGACGAGGACTGGTTTGCGATGCGGCCGGATGACGCCATCGAGCCGGCGCGATTCGTGACCTGGATCTTCAAGTACGAGGACGAGGGAGAACGCATCAAACGATGACGTCGCGACCAGCAGGGAGCACCGAGACCGCGCTGACCGCCAATATCATCAAGGAGGTCGGGCGGCGCGTCGTCGGACAGGAGGCGATGGTCGAGCGGCTCCTCGTGGGGCTGCTCACCGGCGGGCACATCCTCCTCGAAGGCGTGCCCGGCCTGGCTAAGACGCTGGCCGTCCGCACGCTGTCCGAGACCATCCGTGCCTCGTTCCAGCGCATTCAGTTCACCCCGGATCTCCTCCCGGCCGACATCATCGGTACGATGGTGTTCGACCAGCGGACCGGGGAGTTTCGGCCCAAGCGCGGACCCTTGTTCGCGCACATCGTGCTGGCCGATGAGATCAATCGCGCGCCCGCCAAGGTGCAGGCGGCGCTGCTCGAGGCGATGCAGGAGAAGCAGGTGACGATCGGTGGCGAAACGCATCTCCTCGC
>CAYWNR010000346.1:0-4380 GCA_964459705.1 uncultured Gemmatimonadaceae bacterium
CGCGGCCGCCGGCACGTCCCGTGAGCTCGTCGTGGTCCCCGCGGGCAACGAGCTTGGGCTCCGGTACAGCGACTGGGAGTACACCCGTCGCGAGCGAGTCGAGGAACAAGGGCACGGCGCGCTCGGGTACGTGCACCTCCGCGCCATGGGTGGTGGTGACCTCACCCAGTGGTATCGCGATTTCTATCCCGTGTTCAACCGTCAGGGATTGGTGCTCGACTTCCGCAACAACCGGGGCGGCAACATCGACAGCTTCATCCTCGAGAAACTGATGCGCCGCGCGTGGATGTACTGGCAGGGACGCGCCGGTGAGCCGAGTTGGAACATGCAGTACGCGTTCCGGGGACACATGGTGGTGCTGGTGGACCAGAACACGGCCTCGGACGGCGAGGCGTTCGCCGAAGGGTTCCGGCGGTTGGGACTCGGCGTCGTGATCGGCATGCGCACCTGGGGCGGCGAGATCTGGCTCGGATCCCAGAACCGCTTGAGCGACGGCGGGCTCGCCCGCGCGCCGATGACCGGCGTCTACGGCGAGGAAGGCAAGTGGCTCATCGAGCAGATTGGCGTCATCCCCGACATCGAGGTCGACAACCTGCCGCACGCCACGTTCAAGGGCCAGGACGCCCAGCTCGACGCGGCCATCAAGTACCTGCTCGACAAGATCGAGGAGGATCCGCGCCCGGTACCGCCACCACCACCGTACCCGAACAAGCGGTTCGATTACAAGGCGGGTGGATCCCCATGACGATTGCCGACGATCAATAGCCGATAGCCGATTGCCGGTAGCCGGTAGCCGATTCGGGTCGCGGCCTTCGACTGTCGGCCCTCGGCTATCGGCAATCGGCTATCGGCCGTCGGCAATCGGCTATCGGCTATCGATCGCAAAGCTCGCCGCCGTCGTCGCCCGCATCCCGTCGGGAGTCACGGCTTCAACCTCCGCCCGGTAGGTACCGGGAGACGTGTCACCGAGGTCCAGCGTGACGTACTCGGTCGCGACGGATCCCGCGGTTCGCCGCCGCTCGTATTGGAGCACGATCACGTCGTCGCCCTCGGCGCTCACCCCCAGGGCATCCGCCACCCCGCCGATGATGCGAGCCACCAGACCGCGGCGCGCCACGGACACGGCCGTGAGGCGGACGGTGACGGTGTAGGACACCGTCCCGTCCACCTCCGGCGGGTCGTACAGCTCCCACAGCAGCGTCACCGGCGTGCCCGCGTGGACCGGATCGATCACCGGTGTGACGGGCGCATCGTACCAGCGTTCGAGGGTGGCGTCGGTCAACGCCCCAGCCGCCACGATCAGGTCGGACGCCTGGAAGCCAGCGTCAAACGGGCGGACCGTGATCGGTCGGGTGCCGCGCGCGCCGTGTGCGCCGCTCGTATCCGTCGCCTCCACCCGCACCGTGTGCGCTCCCGCACCCACCTCGGTCCGCCAGCGCCGAGCGGCGCCGCTTTGCACGCCACCCGGCCGCACGGCGTCGACCACGGTATCCGTGGTCACGAACGCGGTGTACACGAGTGACGTATCCGACCCGCGCGATCGCGCCGGCGGCAGGCCGAAGATCCCGACCTCCGCGCGGCCCGCGCTGTCACCGCGGAACGCGTACACCGCCATCGGCAGCGAGTCGGTACGAAGGTCGTCGAAGGCGAGCGGCGTCGTGCGGACCGCTTGCGCGAACGCGTTGGCCGCGTCGCCGGCGAACACCGCGCGCGCGTAGCCCGGCGTGAGACCGAAGATGTAGCGGCGCCGGCTCGGCTCGTAGATCCACAACAGCCGGATGCGTTCCCGATCCAGCCGCTCCGCGGCGTCCGGGACCGGCTTCGGCCAGCGGTCGTCCGGATTCACGACGACGCTCGGCCCCGGCTCCGGCGTGCCCTCGGCGCCGCCGGAACCGAGGCTGACCACGACGTCCGGCGGGCCGTAGCGAATGAACACCGCGCCGCGGTGCGAGAGCGCGCCGCGGTGTCCCCGCAGATCGTCCGTCCAGCGATGATCGGCATAGACCACCCGGGCCAGCGCCTCGAGCCGAGCCTCGTTTTCCGGCGTGCTCCAGAGCGGATCCGCGTCGCGCCAGAACCGGGCGGTCCACTGGTGCGCCGCGGAGTCCGTCGCCGCGCCACCCTCGCGCGCGGCGAGGAGCGCGTCGAGCACGTGATCATACGACGGCTCGGCGGCGGGGCGGCGGCGGTCCGCGGAGTCGAATGCGGCAGCGGCGGCCTGCCAGCGTCCGGCCTTCGTGAGCGCCAGTCCACTCAGGGCCCACGCGCGCCCACTATCCGGATCGGCCCGCACCAGACGATCGGCGACCGCCACCGCGCTATCCCACGCTCCACGCTCGCACAACGCCACCACCAACAAGCCGGCGGCCGGAATGAGACTCGAATCGGCGCGGACGGCCGCTTCGAGGTGGTCGCTCGCGACCCGCCACTCCACGAGCCCCCGATAGTCCAGGCGCAATCGTCGTCGGAGAAGATCTTGCACGTAGCGCCAGTTGGTGAGGAACGCGGTCTGATCGATGTCGGTGGAACCGTCCACGAACACGTGCCGCTCGTTGGCCTGTTCGAACCGTTCCCAGGCCATCCGGCCCGCCCGGTACTCGACCTTCGCCAGCTCGGAGCTACCGACGCGGCGCGCCACCTCCAGCGCCTTCTGGAACGCCTGATCCGCTTTCACCCGCGCCGTTACGTCCGTCTCGGTGCGGAGCGCCTCGGCAAAGGCGAGCCAGTATTTCGCGCTGTCGGAGGCGAACCGCGTCGCGAGTTGGAGATGCTCGATGCCACGCCGCCGGTCGGCGCTCACATCGGTCCCGGGCTCGACCCGGCTCATGTACAGCAGACCCACCCGGTAGTGCAGCTCGGCATCATGGGACCGCGATCGGATCAGCTGTTCGTAGGTTGCGATCGCCCCCGTCGTGTCTCCGCGCGCGAGTAGCACGCCAACGGAGTCCGCCCCCTGTGCCGCGAGTCCGCGCGGCTGGGCAACCGCGAGCATCCCGCTCACGGCGACGAGGCAGAACGTCCTAGGAAGGAGGCGGCTGATCTTCTGCGAGAGGGACACCGCTCTGTGGTACCGGCGCGCGACCGGCCGGTTCCGCGCGGGTGCGCCGGCCTTCTATGAGGCGTGAAGCCAGGCGGCGGACGCCGTCACCACCGCGAGCACGGCGCCGACAACCGTAACCGCGATGAGGCGGGGATCGACGGTCCCGCCCGCTCGCGAGCGTCGGGCCATCCCGATCACCCCGATGACGGCGGCGGCGAGCGGGCTCGCCAGCATCACGGCGGCCCGCGCCAAGGTCGGCGCGTTGTGGAGGAGGGGATCCGCGGTTCGCCAGAGTCCGCTCCAGTCGAGGCCGATGACGGCCCACGCCAGGAGCGACGGCACGCACAGCAACGCCACCAGCATCCAACTGCGGGTCCGCTTTGGCTCGCGCGGCTCAGGGAACAGGATTTCCATAACAACCAATATAAAGAACTTTACATCGTAAAGGCAACGGCGCCGGGCCTCTAGGCTTCCGGCACCGTCTCCTGGCGGTACAGACCTTCGAGCTCACTTGCCGCGCGGTCCAAGATCTCGCTGATCTTCTTCGCGCGATCCGTGTCGTGCGCGAGCCGGAACGCCGCCTTGTACGCATGGGACACCACGCGGCCGACCGCGCGGCTGACCTCCGGTACCGGTTCCGCCGTCACGCGGTCGAGCGTGTCGGCGATACGATCGAAAATCTCCTCCACGGTGCCGCGGTGCTCATCGAGAAACGCTCGGCCGGCGTCGGTGATCTCGTAGACCTTCTTCCCCTCGACTTCCTTGCCTGTCACCAGCCCTTCGTCCTCGAGCCACTGCAACGTCGGATAGACCGTCCCGGGCGATGGCTTGTAGCACCCGTGCGTTCGCTCCTCCAGCGCCTTCATGACCTCGTAGCCGTGCATCGGCTTGTCGCGCACCAGCTTCAGGATCACGTACTTCATGTCGCCTGATTCGAACCACTGGCCCCGCCAGCGACGCCGGTGGCGGGACGTCTTGTCCCCACCGCCCGCGAATCCAAAGCCGAACGGAATGCCGAAGAAGTCCCAGTCAGAATGCCGTGTCATGTCGTCCTCCTGCCGCCTTACTGTCACGATAGGTTCATGCGACATTACGTCGCGATGTATCGTACGATATATCGGAACTGCCTGGAGTCAAGGGGAGCCCCGTCTCGCAGAGAAGTGAACGGAGAGCAGAGACGTCTCGTAAGTGCTTATCTCTGTTCTCTTTTCGCTCATCCCCCAAAACGACTTGCGCGGATCATAGCATCATGATATCATCCTGCTATTCATCTTCCGAGAGGAACACATGATCCGCGAGATCAAGCGCGACGTCCAATCCGGACTCGTGTGGTTGCTGGG
>CAYWNR010000347.1:0-4377 GCA_964459705.1 uncultured Gemmatimonadaceae bacterium
CGCGTTCCCGGCCCCAGGCCAGCAGCTCGCGGGCGGTCACGGTATCCGGCGGCGCCCGCTCGGGGTTCCGTCCGCGGAACACTTCCGCCAGGAAGTCCGTGACGAGCCGAGCGTTGTCGGCTTCCTCCGTGGCGTGGGTGGCCGCCCGATCGGCCCGGTCTCGGGCGCGCGCCGTCGCCACCTGCAGTCGCCAGAAGGCGAGGGACGCGCTCACCAGGACGAGGGCGATGACGGTGGTGGCCCCAACCGCGAGCCAGTGCCGCCGCACCAACTTGCGTACGCGGTACGCGCGGAGCCCCGCGCGGGCCTCGACCGGAAACCCGGATCGGTGCCGCTCCACGTCGGCCGCCATGGCCTGGGCCGAAGCGTATCGGTCCTCAGGCTGCTTGCGAAGTGCCTTGGACAGGATCGCGTCCAGATCGCCGGCGAGACGCCGCCGCAGTCGCTCCGGGTCGGTGTTGCGGGCGGTGGCAATCTCCACCGAGCCGGCGACCGCGGCGGATGGGCGCGGTGGGATCTGGTCACACACGGCCCGTTCCAAGTCGTACCGGCGCAGTCCGTCACCGCCGAACGGCCGCCGCCCCGAGACCAGCTCGTAGAGCAGGACGCCCAGTCCATGCACGTCGGTGGCGGTGGTAACGGCGCGCCCGAGAATCTGCTCGGGTGCCGCATAGGCAGGCGTCAACCACCGGGTGGTCGTTGCGGAGTCGGGCGCGGGCGAGCCACCGGGCTCCAGCAACTTCGCAATCCCGAAATCGAGCAGTTTGACGCGTCCGTCAGGCTCGACCAGCACGTTGGACGGTTTCAGGTCCCGGTGCACGACGAGCCGGGCGTGGGCGAAGCTCACCGCGTCGGCGATCTGGAGGAACAGCGCGAGCCGCTCCGGCACGCTGAGCCGCACCCGGTCGGCCCAGGCCGTGATCGGCTCCCCGTCAACCAGCTCCATGACCAGGAACGGCCGGCCGTCGGCCGCGGTCCCGGCGTCGACGAGGCGGGCGATGTGCGGGTGCGTCAGCGTCGAGAGAATCTGAGTCTCCGCCTGAAGACGCTGAGCAACGTCGTCGCTCTCCCCAGCTCGGCGGAGCAACTTGATCGCGACGCGCTGGACGTACGCCCCATCGGCCCGCTCCCCCTCGTACACGGTGGCCATGCCCCCGCGCCCCACCTCGCGCACCAGGCGATAGTGGCCGATCAGATCGCCCAATGCGGGGGGAGGGGGATCGGTCTCGTCGCCGACGGGCTCCCCAAACGCGGACCGCAGCAGGTCCCGGCCAGGTCCCGGCAGGTCGAGCGACGCCCGATCGGTGTCAGCGATCAGTCCCGTGACGATCTCGAGCAGGTCGCGATCGTCGCCGCACGTATCGGCGAGAACGCGCTGCCGCTCTCCTGGCGGCCGTTCTAGGACGAGCGCGAAGACGCGATCTACGTCGTGCCAGCGCTCCCAGATCCATGCTCGGGTCATCGTCAGCCACCCATCATGTCCGGTAGCAATGGGTCATCGATCCGTCCGTCGGACCGCGGTAGGCGGTTCCCAGATACGAACGGCAAACGGGCGACGCAGCCGCCGTTCCACCACCAGCCACCGACCGCTTCGATGCCGACTCTCGAAGACCTCGTTCATGGGAGCGGCCGCGGCACGCGGCCTAACGCCCGGCCTTCTCCTTGAGCTGCGCCCACCACGCCAGCCGCTCCCGCACCGTTTTCTCGAACCCCCGATCCGTCGGCTCATACCACTTCGCTCCCCGCAACGCCTCCGGCAGATACTCCTGCCCCGCCGCGATCGCATCCGCCTCGGCGTGGTCGTACCGATAGCCCTCCCCGTAGCCCAGCTCCTTCATGAGGCCCGTGGGCGCGTTCCGTATGTGGAACGGCACGGGCTCGGCCGGATGCTCTTTGGCTGCGGCCAACGCCTGCCCCCAGGCCGCGTACACCCGGTTCGATTTCGGCGCGGTCGCCAGGTAGACCACGGCCTCCGCAATGGCCAGCTCCCCTTCGGGCGAGCCGAGGAAGTGATACGCCTCCTTGGCCGCAAGGGCCACCGAGAGCGCCCGCGGATCGGCGAGCCCGATGTCCTCCGACGCCATCCGCACCACGCGCCGAGCGATGTAGAGCGGGTCTTCGCCGCCCACGATCATCCGGGCCAGCCAGTAGAGCGCCCCCTCGACGTCACTCCCCCGCACCGCCTTGTGGAGGGCGGAGATGATGTTGAAGTGCTCTTCGCCACCTTTGTCGTATTTGGGGAGACGCCTGGCGAGAAGCTCTTCCAGAGCTTCTCGTGAAACGGGAAACGTGAAACGTGAAACGTTGGCGGCGACGTAGTCGTCGAGGGCCTCGATGGCATTCAACGCCCGACGCGCATCTCCGTCCGCGAATTGCGACAAGAGCTCGATCGCCTCATCCGACAGCCACGCGGCATCCCCCGTTTCCCGTTTCACGTTTCCCGTTTCACGGCTGTTCTCACGTTTCACGTTTCCCGTTTCACGAACGCCCCGGAGCACGATCGCCCGTAGATCCTCAAGAGACAGCGGCTCCAGCACATACACCTGAAGCCTGGAAAGCAATGCCCCCGTCAGCTCGAAGCTCGGATTCTCGGTCGTCGCCCCGATCAGCGTGATGACCCCCTGCTCCACCCACGGCAGGAACGCGTCCTGCTGCGCCTTGTTGAACCGGTGGATCTCGTCGCAGAAGAGGATGGTCCCGCGCCCTTCCTTGGCTCGGCGCTCCTGGGCCTCGCGGATGATCTCGCGCACGCGCGGCACGCCCTCCGTCACCGCGCTGAACGGCTCGAACTTCTTGTTGGTGTATTGGGCGATCAGCAGGGCGAGCGTGGTCTTCCCGGAGCCCGGTGGCCCCCAGAACACGATGCTCGACACGTCGCCGCTCTCGATGGCCTGGCGGAGGGGCTTCCCCTCACCTAGCAGGTGTCTCTGTCCGACGAACTCCTGCAACGACGTTGGACGGAGACGGGCGGCGAGGGGCTCGCCGACGGACGATCCGAAAAGGGAAGGGTCAGACACGATTGCCGAAACTAGCTTCGTGAAACGGGAAACGTGAAACGTGGAACGGACGGGAAACGTGAGACGTGAGACGTGAGACGTGAGCTAACTGTGCCGAGCCGTTTCACGTTTCCCGTTTCCCGTCTTCTCCACGTTTCACGTTTCCCGTTTCACGGCCTCTATCACGAAGTCCGCAAACGCAAACGAACACGTAAACGCCGGCGAAATCGCATTCAGCACGTGCGTCGAGTCCGGCCCCGGCTCGATCACGAAGTCCATCTCCAGAGCCCCCGTCTCCCGATCCATCAGCTGCGCCCGGATGCCGACCTTGTCCGACCGCAGCAGGTCGCTCCCGGCGAGCCGTGGCACGAGAGCGCGCGCGGCGCGGAGGAAACCCGGCTTGACCATCCGGGCGGCCTCCGTGTGGAGGTAACGCCGAAAGCCGCCGGCATTCCGCAGGTACTGTTGGGCCACGCGGCCCGCAATCTGGGCGGCGTCCACCACCGAGAAGCCCTGGAAGCCCCGGTAGTTCTCACGTCCCATGGCGGGCGAGGCGGTCGGCCCGAAGTAGACGCCTCCCGCCACCGTGCGCGTCGAGTGGACACCGAGCACCGGAATCCGAAGGTCCGGCACCGGGTAGATCAACCCGTTCACCCGCACGCCCGCGGGGTCGCGGAGCTTGTAGTACGCGCCCTTGAACGGGAGGATGCGATAGCGCTCCCCCACCCCCATGGCCTGCGCCACGCGGTCGGCATACGCCCCCGCGGCGTTGATCAGGTGGCCGTACCCCACCCGCTCGCCGTCCACCGTGAGCGTCCGATCTCCGGCTGGGCGCGCCTGACACCCCAGACGAATGGTGACGCCGAGGTCGCGCAATTCGGCCGCAATGGCCTCGACCACCGCCGCCGGCTCCACCACGGCGGTCTCGGCGTTGTACAGCCCGCGCCCGTCCGCCGACCGCGCGTCCGGCTCGATCGCCCGAATCCCCGCCTCGTTCACCAGCTCGAAATGCGCGCCATTCGCCTTGCCGCGCGCCTGGAGCATCTCGAGCCGGCTCCCGTCCTCGGCGCGGGTCGGCAGGATGAGCTTCCCCACTCGGCGGATGGGGAGGCCATGCTCGTCGCAGTAGGCCGCCATGCTCCGGGCACCCTCGGCGCAGATGCGGGCCTTGAGGGAGCCTTCGGCGTAGTAGATGCCGGAATGGAGGACGCCGGAGTTCCTACCCGACGCGTGGGCGGCTAGACGGGGCTCCTTTTCGAAGACGACGATCTGGCCCGCCCCGCCTCGGAGGGCGAGGGCCCGGGCGATCGCTAGCCCGACGATTCCACCGCCGATGACGGCGAAATCAGTGGAGGGGGGCATGCGTGAAAAGTGAAATGTG
>CAYWNR010000348.1:0-4336 GCA_964459705.1 uncultured Gemmatimonadaceae bacterium
CGGCACCGAGCGCCACCCGGACCCCGATCTCGCGCGTCCGTTGCGCGACGCCCTGGGCCAGGATGCCGTACAGGCCGATCGCCGCCAGGAGCAGCGCGACGGCGGCGAACGCGCCGACCAGCAGCATGTACAGCCGCGGTTGCCCGACCGCGTCGTCGAGGAGCTGCTGCATCGTGCGAACCTCGAACATCGGGACATTCGGATCCACGTCGGCCAACGCCGCGCGCGCCGACGCCACGAGGGCCGTTGGGTCACCCGAGGTGCGAACGGCGACGCCGAGGTAGCCCTCCGAGAATTGCGCGTGCGCGAGGAAGATCGTCGGGGAGGCGGCCCTCCCCATTCCGTCCTCCTTCATGTCTCCGATCACCCCTACGACCTCACCGCCCGCCCGGTTTGGCTCTCCCAAGCGCGTGCCGATCGTGAACTGATGGCCCAACGGGTCGGCGCCCGGCCACAACAGTTTGGCCGCCGATTCGTTGATCACCATCACCGGCGGTGCTCCCTTCCGATCGGTTGGCTCGATCCCGCGACCGCGACGGATCGCAATACCCATCGCCCGGAAGTAGTGCGGCGTCACGACCCGCACCTGCACGCTCAGCCGGTCCTGCTCCTCGTTGTCGAGGTGGCGGCCGTCCAGATCGTAGCCGGAAATACCGAACCGGAATCCAGAGAGCGGCAGTCCAAAGACCGCTCCCGCCGCTTCCACCCCGGGGAGGGCTTCCAGGCGTTCCGTGAGGCGCGCGCCGAAGTCCGCGCGCGATGACGACTCGTCGTAGGTCGCGTCCGGCAGCGAAACGCCGAAGGTCAGCACCCCGTCGGGATCGAAGCCAGGGTCTACCGACTGAAGGCGCACAAAGCTCCGCATCAGGAGCCCGGCGCCGGCGAGCAACAGGACGGCCAGCGCGGTCTGGACCACGACCATCGTGTTCCGCGTCCGAAGCCGCGCGCGCCCACCGCTCGTGCCGCGGCCTTCGTCTCTGAGTCTCTGCGAGAGCCCCGCGAGGGACGCCGCCTGCCACGCCGGAAACATGCCGAACAGCAAACCTGTCAGCAGGGACGCGCCGGCGGCGAACGCCAGCACCGGACCATCCAGCGTCGTCTGATCGAGTAACGGGATACCGGCACTGCGAACCTGCGCGATGAGATGGCTCAACCACGTCGCCAGCACCAGGCCCACTCCGCCCCCGAGTGCGGCGAGCGCCAAGCTCTCGACCAGGAGGGCGCGCGCCAGGCGGAGCCGGTCCGCACCCAACGCCGTGCAGATGGCGAACTCGTGTTCCCGCCCGAGGCCGCGGACGAGCGTGAGGCTCGCCACATTCGTACAGGCAATCAAGAGAACGAGCGCGACCGCCCCGAGCAGGATCCGCATGGCGGGACGCACGCTTCCCACCATCGCCTCCCGCAGCAGGATGACGTCGGCGCTCCCCTCCCGATTGGTGCTGGGGTACGCGTCGGCAATCCGCGCGGCGATCTGTCGGAGCTCGCCCTCGGCGCGTTCCAGGGTCACGTCCGGCTTCAGCCGGCCAATCACGTCCAGGTAGTGGGCGCCACGCTGTGTCGCCAGCTCGTCGGGCGTGAATGAGAGCGGCAACCACACGTCCGACCCATCGGGGTACCTGAAGCCGGCGGGCATCACGCCGACGACGGTGTACGCCTGCGCTTCGAAGGTCACCGTCTTCCCGACGACGCTCGAATCACCCCCGAAGCGGCGTTGCCACAAGCGGTAGCCGAGCACGACGACGCGCGCCGCGCCCCCCTCCGCGTCGCCCGTCCCCAGGGGTCGGCCAATCAATGGAGGGACCTCCATGACCCCGAAGAAATCGCCCGTGACCGCCGCACCCGAGATTTGCTCGGCCGGTCCCTCGCCGGTCAGCGCGAAGGACCCCTCGTTTATCGCCGCGAGGCCGGTGAACGCGGTGCTCTGGGTGCGCCAGTCGGAGAAATCCGGTGGCGAGGACGTGCCGCGATGTCCGCGAACCACGTTGAACGCCCGGACGAGCTGATCCGGCTCGGGGAACGCGAGCGGCCGCAGGAGCACGGCGCGCACCGCGCTGAAGATGGCCGTGGTGCCGCCAATACCGACGGCGAGAATGAACACCGCGATGAGCACGAACCCCGGGCTCTTCCGCAGCGCGCGAAGCGCGAACTTGAGATCATTCATGGCGCAAGGCCTCCATAGGTGGCACCCGGGCGCCGCGACGGGCGGGAATCCAGGTGGCCGCGGCGGCAACGACCACCAGCACTCCAAGAGCGATCGACAGTGTCGCGGGGTCGGAGGGGCTGACGTCGTACAGCTGTGCGCGGAGCACGCGGGTGGTGAGGAGCGCGCCGAGCGTCCCGACGGCGAGCCCCACGCCGACGATGCCGAATCCCTGGCGGAAGATGAGGCCGACGACGCCACCTGGCCGTGCACCGAGGGCCATCCGGAGGCCGATCTCCCGCGTGCGGCCGGCCACGGAGTAGGCGATCACGCCGTAGATCCCCACCGCGGCGAGCGCCAGCGCGAGCGCGCCGAAGGCCGCAAGCAGCACCATCGAGAACCGCTCGCTGGCGGTGGCAACACGCACGTGCTCCGCCATCGACGCAGGATCCCAGAGTGGCAACTGGGGGTCGAGATCGTGGAGCACGGCTCGCATCGTCGGGATCGCGGCTGCGGCATCACCCGAGACGTCGGCCACCAGATAGTTGGCGCGATAGCTGAATTGCGCCATCGCGAGGTACACACCCGGAGTGGCGGCGGCGCGCAGGTTGTCGGTGTACCGCACGTCACGCACCACACCGACGACTTCGGCCCAGCCATCGTTCTCCGGCCAGCCCACGCTCAGTTGAATTCGCTGACCGACGGGATTGCGGCCGGGCCAATACCGGCGGGCGGCCGCTTCGCTCACCAGCGCGACCGCGGGCGTTCCAGCTCCGTCGCTCCGAAGAATCCCCCGCCCGGCTACGACCGGGATACCGAGCGTCGCCAGATACGCCTCGTCCACCATGTTGAGCCAGACCTCATGGTCCGCCGCGGATGGATCGGCCGTGCCGGCGATCGTCATCCGCACGTGATCGCATCCACCCACCACCGGCAGGCAGTAGCTCGCCGCGGCCCGGCGGACGCCGGGGAGTGCGGCGAGTCGATCCGTGGCGTCGCGGAACAACTGTTGGCCCGTTCCGTCCGGGTACGCGCGGGCGGGCGGGTTAACCAAGGCGACCGCCACGCCAGCGGGATCGAACCCGAGCGGCGTTCGGTTGAGGGCCACAACGGTACGGACGAGGAGGCCCGCGCCCGCGAGCAGCACGATCGCCAACGCCACTTCCACCGCCACGAGTGCCCCGCGCGTCCGCACCCGCCGCGTCCCACCGGTGTCGGCACGGATGAGCGACAACGGGTCCGCGCGCGAGGCCCACCAGGCGGGCAACAGTCCGAAGAGCAAGGCCGCTCCCACCGTCGCCGCGAAGGCGAACGCGACCACTGCCGTGGTGAGCTGCGCGCCGCCGGGCCCGCCCACCGTGGCCAGGGCGCGGGGACGGAGCGCGTTCAGGAGATCGAGTCCCCATGCCGACAGAAGCACGCCTCCCGCGCCCCCCAGCAACGCCACGACGGCGCTCTCGACGAAGAGCTGGCGAGTCAGGCGACCGCGGCCGACGCCGAGCGCGACGCGGATGCCCAGCTCGCGGCGACGGCGGCGCGCGCGCGCGAGCTGCAGGCTCGCCACGTTGGCGCACGCGATGAGGAGCACCAGGCCCACTGCGCCCAGGAGGATGAGCAGCACGCGGCCCAGGCGTCGGTCCGTGCGCGCCGCTTGCAGCGGTACCGACGCCAGCCGCAACTGGCCGTCACCGAAGACCTGGCCCAGTGGAATCCCGTTCGCGATGGCGCGCGCGCCGGCCGCCAGGCGCGGCGCCGGGTCCGTGCCGGTCGGGATCCGCGCGATCACCATGTGCCAGAACGAGAGCTGCCCCGTGAGGCGGCGCGAGAAGGTGAGTGTCGGCGCCATCATCATGGGCGTCCAGAGGTCGGCCTGGTCGGAGAGACCGCGAAAACCGGCGGGCGCCACCCCCACGACCGTGAACGGCGTGGCGTCCAGTCGGATCGTGCTGCCCACGACGGCCGGGTCGGCCCCGAACGTCCGGCGCCACAGGCGTTCGCTCAGCACGGCCACCGCGTGCGTGTTGGGAGTGACATCCTCGTCAGGCGCGAAGAACCGTCCCAACCGCGGCGTGACACCCAGAATCCCGAAGTACGCCTGCGACACCATCTCGACCAACACGGGCTCGGCGGCGTCATCGCCTGCCAGGTTCACGCGCCGCGGGGTCGGCGTGAAGGCGGCGAACTCCCCCGCACCGA
>CAYWNR010000349.1:0-4315 GCA_964459705.1 uncultured Gemmatimonadaceae bacterium
CACCCCGAGCCCATTCCGGCGAACGAGGTGCTCGAGTACCACGTGCGCCTGGACCCGCAAACCTATCGCTTTCAGCGTGGACACCGGATCATGGTACAGGTGCAGAGCACCTGGTTCCCGCTCTACGATCCCAATCCGCAGACCTACGTGCCGAACATCTTCCTCGCCAAGCCGGAGGACTACCGGGCGGCTACGCAGCGAATCTGGCGAACCGCGGCGCAGGCATCGTGCGTGGTGTTGCCGCTCCTAGGGCGTTGACGCCAGCCGGAAGAGCAGAGAGCAGCGGGGCAGAGAGAAGGCGGTGTCGGGTGCCGAACCCATCCCGCCACCTTCTCGCTGCCCCGCTGCCCCGCTGCCCCTCTGCTCCTGCTGTTACTGCCTTCA
Source organism: uncultured Gemmatimonadaceae bacterium (assembly GCA_964459705.1). Classification (GTDB taxonomy): domain Bacteria; phylum Gemmatimonadota; class Gemmatimonadetes; order Gemmatimonadales; family GWC2-71-9; genus JAOTWJ01. Next base: position 385 of record CAYWNR010000349.1, read on the forward strand.
CTACCCTCGTAGTTGCGCTACCACCATGTCCCCCATGTCCGACGTCGAGATCCCGCTCCGCGCGTCCGCCGACGGCACCGCGCCGCTCGTGAGGAGACTGGCCACGGCGCGTTCCACCCGCGCGGCAGCGTCCGTTTCCCCCAGGTAGTCCAGCATCATCTCGACGGCGCCGATGGCGCCGAGGGGACACGCGATATTCTTGCCGGCGTGCTTGGGCGCGGAGCCGTGGATCGGCTCGAACATGGACGTCTTCCCGGGATGAATGTTGCCGGAAGCCGCAATCCCCATCCCGCCCTGGAGCATGGCACCGAGATCGGTGATGATGTCACCGAACAAGTTCGTGGTGACGACCACCTCGAACCACTCCGGGTTCTTGATCATCCACATGCAGCAGGCGTCCACGTACGCGTGATCGGTCTGCACATCTGGGAAATCCTCGGCGACCGTGGCGAAGGCGCGCGTCCAGATGTCCTGCGGCCGGATCGCGTTGGCTTTGTCCACCAGCGTCACCTTGGCGTGCTCCGCACCCCGCGCCGCGCCCCGGGCGCGGGCCAACTCGAACGCGTAGCGCGACGCCCGTTCGCAGCCCTTCCACGTGTACACGCCGTTGACGAGGGCGACCTCATCCGGCGTGCCCTTCTTGAGGTGCCCGCCGATCTGCGAATACAACCCCTCGGTGTTTTCCCGCACGACCGTGAAGTCGAGGTCCGCGGGGCCCTTGTCCTTGAGCGGGCAGAGATGTGCGGCGTAGAGCTTGATGGGGCGGAGGTTGATGTACAGATCGAGCCCAAAGCGGAGCCCCAGGATGACCGATCGCTCCACGAGCCCTGGCTCGACGTCGGGGTGGCCGATGGCTCCGAGCAACACCGCGTCCAGCGTCCGCCATTCGTCGATCACCGCGGGTGGCACGAGCTCTTTGGTCTTGAGATAGTACTCGCCGCTGTACGGATAGTCGACGCGCTTAAAGGTGAATCCCTGCGAGGCAGCAACGGCATCGAGCACCTTGAGGCCCTCGCGGAGGACCTCCGGTCCGATCCCGTCGCCAGGAATCACTCCGATATCATAGGATGCCACGGGTTCTCCCGAATGATGGGACGCGATGTGCGCTCCGGCGCTTTGGCGCAGCAGAAAGCTGTATCGGGGGGTGACCGAGCGGGAGGCCCCTTGCCTCATCGGCGCTTCCGGGCCGAGCTTGAAGGCGTGATCCTGGGGTGAGGTGAGGTGCATGGATGCACGGTGGACTGAGCGGAACGCGCATCTCGAGCCGACAGGCTTCCTCGATGCCGACCACCCCCGGGTGATCGCCTTCGCCCACGAGGTGGCTGGCAGCCTCGGCGGGGCTCGGGACCAAGCCGTCGCCCTGTACTACGCCGTCCGAGATGGCATCCGCTACGATTCCAAGCGCATCGACCTTCGGCCGATCGCGATGCGGGCCAGCAGCGTGCTCGCCCGGGGCCGTGGCTTCTGCGTTTCCAAGGCCGTGGTGCTCGCGGCTGGCGCGCGGGTGTTGGGCATTCCCAGCCGGCTCGGGTTCGCCGACGTTCGGAACCACCTCTCGACCGACGCGATGCGTCGCGCGATGCGGACCGACCTGTTCGTCTTCCATGGATACGCGGAACTCGAGCTGGAGGGACGCTGGGTCAAGGCCACGCCGGCGTTCAATCGCACGCTCTGTGAGCGGTTCAACGTCGATCCGCTGGAATTCGACGGGCGCGGCGATAGCCTGCTCCAGCAATCCGACCGCTCGGGCCGTGGCTACATGGAGTACGTACGCGACCGCGGGCCGTTCGACGACTTGCCGCTCGAGGTCATCCGGACCGCATTCGCCGAGCACTACCCGGCATTGATGTCGGGTGCCTTGTACGAGGTGGAGGGAGGGGAGGAATGGGAGACGTGACGTTGATGTCCGGCAACGACGCCGTCGCGCGCGGGGCGTGGGAGGCCGGCGTGGTGTTCGCGGCCGGCTACCCCGGTACGCCCAGCACCGAGGTGTTGGAGCGGCTGGCGGCGTACGACGAGGTGGATGCGCACTGGTCGACGAACGAGAAAGTGGCGTTCGAAGAGGCGATGGGGGCCGCGCTGGGCGGCGTCCGCAGCATGGTCACCATGAAGCACGTGGGCTTGAACGTGGCCGCGGACCCGTTCATGGTGTTTCCCTACGCCGGCACCAACGCGGGGTTCGTCGTGCTCGTGGCCGACGACCCGGGCATGTATTCCTCCCAGAACGAGCAAGACAGTCGCTATTTCGCCAAGGTGGCCAAGGTGCCACTGCTGGAGCCGGCGGACGCGGCCGAGGCGCGCACGATCACCGGGGCCGCCTTCGACCTCAGCGAGCGCTTTCACACTCCCGTCATGCTGCGCACCACCACCCGGTTGGCACACACGCGGAGCCCGGTGGAACCGGGGGTCCGCACCGAGCATGAGCGACGACCGTTCTCACGCCAGGTGAGCCAGTACGCCATCCCGGTGTACGCCCGCTTCCGCCGCGTCGAGCTGGAGGAGAAGCTCGGACAGATGCGGGAGTTCGCCGAGGAGTTTCCGGGGAACGTGATCGAGGAGGGTGGGCCCACCGTTGGTGTGGTGACCCACGGCGTCCCGTATCAATACGTGAAGGAGGTGTGTCCGGACGCCACGGTGTTCAAGCTGGGCATGCTCTATCCGTTGCCCGAACGGCGGCTTCGGGAGTTCTGCGCGCGGTTCGATACCGTGTTCGTGGTCGAGGAAAGCGAGGGCTTCATCGAGCAGGAGATGGCGAGCTTTGGGATCCGGAACCTGATCGGAAAGGCCCGGTTCACGAACGTCGGTGAGCTCAGTGCGGACCTCGTGGCCGCCGGCCTATCAGGTGCAGCCATCCCGACGGACTTCGCCAAGGAAATCGCCGTATTGCCGCGTCCACCGGTGTTGTGCGCCGGCTGCGCGCATCGGGGCGTGTTCAGCACGTTACGGAAGCTCGGGGTCCTCGTCACGGGAGACATCGGCTGCTACACGCTCGGCTGTCTGCCGCCCTACGAGGCCATCCACACCACGTTCTGCATGGGCGCCAGCATCAGTAACGCGACTGGGTTCCACCGATCCGGGGAAGACCGGGTGGTGGCGGTGATTGGGGATTCGACCTTCCTGCACAGCGGGCTCCCGGGCTTGGTGAGCGCGGTCTACAACCAGGTCCCGACGACGGTGGTGCTCGTGGACAACGGCACCACGGGCATGACCGGTCACCAGGAGCATCCCGGCACGGGCCACACGCTCAAAGGGAAGCCGGCGCCCGCCGTGGACTACGAGACCGTGCTCCGAGCGATCGGCGTGGAGCAGGTCGAAGTGGTGGATCCGTGGGACCTAGACGCGACCGAGCGGGCCATTCGGGCCGGACTCGACCACGCCGGTCCCGCCGTCATCATCGCGCGCCGGCACTGCCGGTTGCTGCCGATCACGAAAACGGAAGTGCGGATCCCGTACCAGGTCGTGCTCGACGACTGCACGCTGTGTGAGGAGTGTATGGCGGCGGGGTGTCCCGCGCTGATTTGGGGGGAGGACGGCCCACAGATCCACGAGTGGGAGTGTGCGGGGTGCTCGCTGTGCGCCCAGCTGTGTCCCATGGATGCGATCGTCGCGGTCGGGGAGGCGTGACATGCGGGTAACGAACGTAGTGATTGCCGGGGTCGGGGGCCAGGGCGCCGTCTTGGCAAGCGAGCTGCTTGCGCTCGCGGCTATCGCCGCCGGCCATGACGTGAAGCAGGGCGAGTTCCACGGCGTCGCGCAGCGCGGCGGCGCGGTCTTCAGCCACGTGCGCTTCGGGGAGCGCGTCCACTCGCCGATGGCGCCGCGCGGACAAGTGGACTTTCTGGTGGCGCTCGAGAAATTGGAGGCGTTGCGCTACGCCCATTTCGTGAAGCCGGGAGGGATCGTCATCGCGAACGACTACAAGATCGAGCCA
>CAYWNR010000350.1:0-4279 GCA_964459705.1 uncultured Gemmatimonadaceae bacterium
AGACGGCAAGACGGCCAGCGGTTTCTAGTGCTTGGGTGTGAGGTGGCCTCCGTGCAGGAACTGCGATCCGTGCTTGGAGGCCACCTTCATCCTATCACTCGGCGTCCGCTAGCCGTCTTGCCGTCTCGCCGTCTGTCCTCTCTCCGACATGCCGTCACCTCCCCCCCACCTCCTTCCGGTCGGCTAGCCGTCTTGCCGTCTCGCCGTCTATCCTACCCCCTGTATGCCGTCACCTCCCCCCCGCCTCCTCCAAGTCGACGCCGACGCCTTCTACGTCCAGGTGGCTCGGCTCGTCGACCCGGACGGCGCCGGGAAGGCCGACTTGCTCTTGGTCGGGGGATCGCCGACTGGTCGTGGGGTCGTGACCTCGGCGTCCTATGCGTGCCGCCGGTTCGGCGTCCACTCGGGAATGCCGACGGCGCGCGCGCTGCGACTCTGTCCCGACGCCACGGTCGTCGGCGTGCCGCGCCGGGCGTGCAGCGAGCGCAGTCGCGCCATCGTCCGGGTGCTCGAGCGATTCACGCCCGTCGTCGAGCCGGCCTCTATCGACGAGATGTACCTCGACCTCTCCGGCACCGAGCGGTTGTACGGCGGCGAGTCGCTGGAGGAGACCGCTCGACGTATCCGCGCGGCGGTCCTCCGAGAGAGCGAAATCGTCGTTTCCATCGGCGGCGGCACCAACCGCTTGATCGCCAAGCTCGCGGCCGGCCGGGCCAAGCCGCACCGCACGCCGGCGGCCGACGGCGTGCTCATCGTCCCGCCCGGATCCGAGGCCGAGTTCCTCGCGACGTTCGATCTCGCCGACATCCCCGGCGTGGGCCCCCGGTTCCAGGAGCGGCTCGGCCACCTCGGCCTCCGGACGGTCCGCGACGCCCTGCGACACGACCGCGCGACGCTCGAGCGCTGGCTCGGGGCGCGGGCCGGCGCCTGGCTCTACGACCGCATCCGTGGGACCGCGTCCGCGGCGGTGGAACGCCGTCTCACGGCCAAGTCCCTCTCGCGGGATGAGACGTTCGCCACGGATCTCGACGACGACGACGATCTCCGCCGCGAGCTGCTCCGGCTCTCCGATCGCGCCGCCGCCGACCTCCGGCGGGACGGGTACCGCGCGCGGACCATTAGTGTCCGGATTCGGGATCGCGATTTCCGCGACCGCCGCGCCAGCCGGACGCTCCCCCGCCCCGTGAGTGCCGATCGCGCAATCGCAACGCTCGCGCTGGAGCTGTTGTCCAAGCTGCGGAGGGCACGCCACGTTCCGGCGCGTCTGCTGTCGGTCTCGCTCTCCCAGCTCACGCGGGATGACGAACCCGACCAAGCCGGTCTGTTTCCAGAGGAGGTCGACGTGCCGGAGACCGAGCGGGACCGCAAGCTGTCGCGGGCCCTGGACGAACTGCGCCACCGCTTTGGCCGGGACAGCGTCGGGCGGGGCGACCGCTGAATCCTGTCAGGCATCCTTCCGTAGTATGGGCCACAGTGCCATACTGTCCGACACCTTCCAGACACCAATCCCTCGGAGTGACCTCATGCGTCGTATCCCCTGGCTTCTGGGCATGACCCTGGCACTGACGGCGCCCGCGGCGCTGTCGGCGCAGATCAACGCCCGGATGTTCCGTTATCCCGACGTTTCCGCTACCCATATCACGTTCGTCTACGCCGGCGACATTTGGGTCGTTCCCAAGACCGGCGGCGTGGCCCTGCGGCTCAGCTCCCCGCTGGGCGAGGAGTCCTTCCCGCGGTTTTCGCCGGACGGCTCGAAGATCGCCTACACGGGGAACTACGACGGCAACCAGGACGTGTACGTGATCCCGACGATGGGCGGCACGCCCACGCGGGTCACCTACCATCCCATGCCCGATCGCCTGGTGGACTGGAATCCGGACGGCCAGCGCGTGATGTTCGCGTCCATGCGCGAGAGCGGCCGGCTCCGCTACAACCAGCTGTACCAGGCGCCGGCCGACGGCGGCATCGCCACCAAGCTCCCACTCCCCTACGCGGAGTTCGGTGCCTTCTCCCCGGACGGCCGCAGCATCGCCTACATGCCGATATCGCGGGACTTCCGCAACTGGAAGCGCTACCTCGGCGGCATGGCACCGGACATCTGGCTGTTCAACCTGCGGGATTCGTCGGCTACCAACTTGACGAAGAACGACGCGAACGACGCCCAGCCCATGTGGGCCGGCAACACCCTGTACTTCCTGTCCGACCGCGGTCCGGCGAAGCGCTTCAACCTCTGGACGCTGGATCCCACCAGTGGGGCCACCAAGCAGGTCACCACCTTCAAGGACTTCGACATCACGTTCCCCGCCATCGGCCCGCAGGACATCGTGTTTGAGGCCGGCGGCAGTCTGTATCGCTACGAGCTGACGTCCGGCCGAACGGTGCAGGTCAACGTCGAAGTGGTCACCGACCTCGCAACGCTCAAGCCACGCGAGGAGACCGTACCGAATCTCATCCAGGGGGCCGACATCTCGCCCACCGGCAAGCGTGCCCTGTTCACCGCCCGCGGCGACGTGTTCACCGTGCCGGCCGAGAACGGTCCGGTGCTGGACCTCAGCCGCACCCCCGGGGTGGCCGAGCGGTACGCGGCCTGGTCGCCGGACGGCAAGACGGTGGCGTATTGGAGCGACAAGAGCGGCGAGTACGAGTTGACCGTACGGCCCGCCGACGGCACCGGCGAGGAGCGCAAGCTCACGTCCATGGGCAAGGGCTTCCGCTACGCGCCGCATTGGTCGCCCGACAGTAAGCGGGTCGCGTTCGCCGACCAGAACATGCGCTTCTACATCTACGATCTGGGGGCCAACCGCCTCACCCGCATCGACAGTAGCGCGGTGTGGATGGGCCACGGCGCGTTGCAGGGGATGTCCTTCAATTGGTCCGCGGACAGCCGTTGGCTCACGTACGCGCGACCGATCACGTCGAGCAACGCGGCGATCTTCCTCTACGATACCAAGGACGGATCGCTCCACCAGGCCACCTCCGGCTACTACTCCGACATCCAGCCGGTGTTCGATCCGGAGGGCAAGTACCTGTACTACATGTCCAACCGGAACTTCGAGCCGGTGTACGGCGATTTCGACGGGACGTGGACCTACCCGAACTCCACCGTGTTGCTCGCCGTTGGGCTCCGGCCGGACGTGCCGTCGCCGCTCGCGCCGAAGAACGACATGGAGGGCGCGGACAAGAAGGCAGACACCGGCAAGGCGAAGGCCGACACCAGCAAGGCCGCCAAGGCCGACACCACGAAGCCCGCGGTCGAGATCACGCTCGACGGGTTCGAGGGTCGCGCCGTGGTCCTTCCGCCAAAGCCCGGCAACTACAACGGCCTTGCGGCCGTGAAGGGCAAGGTGATCATGCAGCGCGGGCCGCGCAGCGGTGCCGGTGGTGGCGACTCTCCGCTGATCTACTACGACCTGACCGAGCGAGAAGAGAAGAGCATTCTCCCGGACGTGGATGGCTTCGTGCTGTCAGCCGACGGGAACAAGCTCCTCGTCGCGACCAACCGGCGCTTTGCCATCATCGACGTGAAGCCCGGCCAGAAGATCGAAAAGCCGCTGCGCATCGCCGAGATGCAGGAGGTGGTCGATCCGCGCGCCGAATGGCGACAAATCTTCACCGACGTCTACCGCTTCGAACGCGACTTCTTCTACGACAGCAACATGCACGGCGTGGACTGGGACGGCTTGCGCGACCGGTACGGGAAGTTGATTGACGACGCCGTGACGCGCTGGGACGTCGACTGGGTGATCGGCCAGTTCATCGCGGAGCTGAGCTCGTCGCACACGTACAAGGGCGGCGGTGACATGGAGCAGGCGCCGACGCGACGGGTCGGCCTGCTCGGCGCCGACTTCGCGCTGGAGAACGGCGCGTTCCGCATCAAGCACATCGTGCGGTCGGCGCCATGGGACGACGTACGGTCGCCGCTAGCGGAACCCGGGGTCGACGTACACGAGGGCGACTACGTTTTGGCCGTGAACGGGATCCCGCTCGATGCGTCCAAGGACCCGTTTGCCGCGTTCCAGGGGCTCGGCAACGAGCCGGCACTGCTCACCGTGAACAGCTCGGCCAGCATGGACGGGTCGCGCACCGTGCTGGTGAAGCCGGTGTCCAACGACACCGACGTGCGCTTTGCGGAGTGGATCGAGCAGCGGCGCCAGATCGTCGACAAGGCCACCAAGGGCCGTGTGGGCTACATCTACGTACAGAGCACCGGCGTGGACGCGCAGGGCGAGCTACTGAAGCAGTTCATGGCCCAGTGGCGTAAGGACGGGCTCATCATCGA
>CAYWNR010000351.1:0-4274 GCA_964459705.1 uncultured Gemmatimonadaceae bacterium
CCCAAGGCGCGGAAACTGGTCGCGAAGGATCCCGCGGCATTCCGCGCGGCGCTCGCGGCGGTGCGCGACCGCCTGGCCGCGCTCCCGACCGAGGCGTGGGAGCCAGCGACCTTGGACGCCGAGCTGCGCGCCTTGGCGGAGCGGATGAGCGTGGGGTTGGGCGCCGTGATGCAGCCTGTACGCGTGGCGCTCACCGGAGAGACCGTGTCCGAGCCCGTGAACGAGTTGCTCGCCGCGGTCGGCCGCGACGAGAGCCTGGCGCGGCTCGCGGAAGCGGACGCGTGGGGGGACGTTTAGTCCTCACCCCCTGCCCCCCTCTCCCTTCGGGAGCGGGGGACTTGGGGCGGGACTCCAATCTGTGTTCCTCTCGCCCTTGTCGCCCTCGGGGACACGGCATGATATTCTGCGGATCCCGCCCCGGGGCATTCCGCCCGTTGCCGTCCGTCATCGCCCGATGAAAGGACCCTGATGAGCGACAAACAGTTCTTTGGCCACCCGCGCGGCCTCGCCACGCTCTTCTTCACGGAGATGTGGGAGCGCTTCAGCTACTACGGCGGGCGGGCCATTCTGATCCTCTACATGCCCGCGGCCATTGCCGAGGGCGGCCTCGGCATGACGGTGGTGAAGGCCGCCGCCGTCTACGGCCTCTACACGGCGGGCGTCTACCTGCTCGCGCTGCCCGGTGGATGGATCGCCGACCGGTTGGTTGGCCAACGGAGCGCCGTCTTCATGGGCGGCACCTTGATTGCCGCGGGCAACTTCAGCCTCGCGAGTCCCGGCCTTCCGATGTTCTACCTGGGGCTCACGCTCATCATTCTCGGCACGGGAATGCTCAAGCCGAACGTCAGTGCGATCGTCGGCGATCTGTATCCCGAAGGCGGCGCGCGGCGGGACGCAGGATTCTCGATCTTCTATATGGGGATCAACGTCGGGGCCTTTGTCGCGCCGCTGATCTGCGGCTACCTCGGCGAGAACGTCAACTGGCACCTCGGTTTCGCCGCGGCCGGTATCGGCATGGTGCTGGGCTTGATCCAGTACCGGCTGGGGTACGGCTACCTGAAGGACGCGGGCCTCTACCACGACGAGGCCCGCGCCACGCGGCCCGATGCGGTTCGCAAGGGCATGATGGGCGTCGGTATGGTCGTCGCCATTGCGGTCGTGATCATGCTGCTGTCCCGTGCAGGAGTGATGACCGTCACGATCGAGGGCGCGGCGCGCGCGACCGGCGTGATCATCCTCGCCATCGCCATCGTGTTCTTCGGCTCGGTCCTTCTGTTTGGTGGCCTCGACGACACCGAGAAGAAGCGCGTCGTGGTGATCTTCCTGCTGTTCGTGGGCGCGGCGCTGTTCTGGGCCGGGTTCGAGCAGGCGGGCTCGTCGATGAACCTGTTCGCTAAGGAACTCACCAACCGGAACGTGCTCGGCTGGGAGGTACCCGCGAGCTGGCTCCAGTCCGTGAATCCTCTCTTCATCATCGTGCTGGCCCCGGTATTCGGCTGGCTGTGGGTCTTCCTCAACAACCGCGAGCTGGAGCCGCCCCTCCCGGTAAAGTTCGGCGCCGGTCTTGTCCTACTCGGTGCGGGCTTCTTCGTGATGGCCTGGGGCGCCACCTACACGGTGGAAGGACAGCTCGTGAGCCCGGGCTGGTTGGTCTCCACTTACTTCCTGCACACGTGTGGGGAGCTGTCCTTGAGTCCGGTGGGCTTGAGCAGCATCACCAAGCTCTCGCCCAAACGCTACGTCGGGCAGATGATGGGTACGTGGTTCATGGGCGCGGCACTCGGCAACCTGGTGGCCGGGTTGGTGGCGGGCCTGTTCGAGACGCTCCCGCTACCGACGCTGTTCTCCCGGGTCGCCTTCACCGTGGTCATCGCCGGCCTGTTCTTCGTGCTGTTCTACAGGCCGATCCGCAACATGATGGGTGGGGTGCGGTAGGCGTTCGGCGGTCCCGAGGGACCCGGCGGACACGATGGTCCCGATGGTCGTGAACTTGCGGCCGTCGGGACCGTCGCTTTCTGGGTAAGTCGTTGCCAGGAGCGACGGCTCGGTTCGGCTCGCCGCCGCGCCGGATGATCGCATAGATGGAAAAGGCAGTTTACTGCCCGAACAGCCGAGCCGCGGGTTTACCCGCGCATACGCCGCGCAGTCTCCGATCCCAGCCAAGAACGCAGCCCCTCGCGTCATGCGTCGCTGAAGCGACGGCTCGGCAGATGTCGCCAAAGCGACGTGAGATCCGCCCGTTCCAACTCGTCCGTCGGGACCGTCGGGACCGTCGGGACCGCCGGGACCGCCGGGCCCGTCACTTCCTGATAGAATCCGGCGGGATCGTCTGGTTCTTCTTGAACTCACGCTCGGCGTCGCGCCGCTTGCGCGTCTCCTCGACGTACTTCTTGAAGTCGGCGGCGCTTTGGGCGCGACGCGCGGCCTGGAGGATGTCCAGCCGCACGCGCTGGAGCTCCGAGTTCCGCTGGGCTTGCTCGTAGTTCCCCTGGGGCAAGGGCAGGAGGGCCAGGATCATCGTGGGAAGTTTCAGGTTCCCGAGGTAGATCCAGCTACCGTCGACGCCCCACTTTTGGCCGTTGATCTCCGTCACCCACGGTTTGGGTGTCGGTGTCGCCATCGAGTCGGGTGGCAGCGTATCGAGGAACGCCATGATCCGGGCCGTGATGGCGCTGTCGATCCGCGCGGCGTGCGTCGCCGCGTCCACCGGCACGGTGTCTCCCGCGCCCGCGATGGCGGCGGCGATCGCATCCCATGGCCGCACCCAGATGCTGCCATCACCGAGGCTCGGCCGCAGGACGCGCCGGCCTGGCCCCTCGCCGAGTCCGCCGGCCTGCTGCGGGACCGCGGCCGTCGTATCCGGTCCACCGACCCCAGGAACCACCGCTTCTCCGGGTGTCACCCGTGCAATCCCCGGGGCGTCGGTGGGTGGCGCGCGGCGCGGCGCGGGAGCGGTGCCGGTGCCGCCGGCACGACCGGACGAGCCACCCCCACCGGAGACATACGGCATGTCGTAGGCGACCGTGGGAGCCGACGGCCGACCGCCGAGCACGATGTACGACACCGACGTCATGGGCGTGCCCCGCCCCGAGATCACCAGCAGCAGCACGAGTGCCAGCGCGTGCGCGGCGATGCTCGCGACCAACCAGCCGGGATGCGGCCGCGGCGGCTGGGGAGGAAGCCACGAACGGTTCATACGCCTCCCTGAACGCCGCTCAGCACGCGCGCCATGCGGGTCACCCCTTCGGCGATCCGCGGGCCGTCCACCGTGAGCGCAATGCGAATGAATCCCTCGCCGCCAGCGCCGAACGACGATCCCGCCAGCACCGCGACATATTCTTCCTCGAGCAGCCGCTCCGCGAACGGCCCGGACGGCACGTCCGACGGGAGCGGCACCCAGAGATACATGGTTGCCCGCGGCGGCTCGATGCTGAACCCGGCATCCCGCAGGGCCGCCACCCCGGCGTCACGGCGCTCGCGGAACACGTCGCACACACCCGCCACGATCGCTTCGCTGTGGTCCAGGGTTGCCGCCGCCGCCTGCTGAATGGCGAGGAACGGGCCCGTGTCGATGAACTGCTTGACCGTGACCAACGCTGCGATCAACTCCGGTCGCGCGACCGCCCAGCCGATGCGCCACCCCGTCATGCCGAACGACTTCGAGAGCGAGTGAAACTCGATCGCCACGTCGCGCGCGCCATCGATCTCGAAGATGCTGGGTGCGCGGTACCCGTCGAACGTGATCTCGCAGTACGGATTGTCGTAGGCGAGCGTGATGCCGCGCTCGCGGCACATGGCGACCGTGCGATCGAGATACTCGCGCGGCGCGATGGCCGCCGTGGGATTGTTCGGGTAGTTGAGGAACGCGAGGCGCACGCGCCGCAGCGTGTCGGCCGGGAGGTCGGCCAACTCGACGAGAAAGCCTCGATCGGGCCGGAGCGGACAGATCACTGGCTCCGCGCCCGCCAGCACCGCGCCACCCATGTATGGCGAGTAGCCCGGCTCGGGAATCACGCAGCCGTCGCCCGGGTCCAGCACGGCAAACGGCAGGTGCGCCAGACCATCCTTGGATCCGATCAGCGGGAGGACTTCGGTCACCGGATCCACCCGCACGCCGAACCGGCGCTCCATGTGGCGCGCGGCCGCCTCGCGGAACGGCAGGTGCCCGACCTGGAACGCGTAGCGGCTCATGCGCGTCTCGTGCGCCGCGGCCGTCAGGGCCTCCACCGCCACGGCCGGCGGCGCCAGGTCGGCGTCGCCCGCGCCCAGGTCGA
>CAYWNR010000352.1:0-4270 GCA_964459705.1 uncultured Gemmatimonadaceae bacterium
CGGGTCCGCCGCCAGCGCCCGCCGGTAGGCTTCCGCCGGAGTGGATCCGAGCGCGATGCCGCACGGCGTGGTGTGTTTGATGATGGCACAGGCCGGACGGTCACTCCATGGCGCGATCGCGAGGAGGGCGCCTTCGATGTCGAGAATGTTGTTGAACGACAGCTCCTTGCCATGCAGCTGACGCAGGTCCCGCACGCCCGGCTCGTCGGTCACGTAGAGCGCCGCCCGCTGGTACGGATTCTCGCCGTAGCGCAACGTCATCTGGCGCGTCAACGCCAGCGACAGGAAGGGCGGCAATGCGTCGCCATCCGTGCCCGCGAGGTACGCGCCGATGGCGGCGTCGTACACGCTCGTGTGCGTGAAGACTTTGGCGGCCAGCTCCCGCCGCAGGGATTCGGGAATCGCGTCGGCATCCAGGGCTGCCAATACCCGCGGGTAGTCCGCGGGATCCACGATCGGCAACACGGCCGCGTGGTTCTTGGCCGCCGACCGCAGCATGCTGGGGCCCCCGATGTCGATCTGCTCGATGGCCTCGGCGAACGTCACGCCGGGTTTGGCGATCGTCTCGCGGAAGGGATAGAGGTTCACCACGACGAGGTCGATAGGCTGAATGCCGTGGGCGTCGATGGCCTTCATGTGGTCCGGGAGATCTCGGCGGGCGAGCAGGCCGCCGTGCACCGCCGGATGGAGCGTCTTGACGCGTCCGTCGAGCATCTCCGGGAATCCCGTGATCCGCTCGATCGGGACCACGGCCATGCCGGCGTCGCCGAGCAATCGAGCCGTCCCGCCGGTGGAGACGATCTCCCATCCGCGCGTCGCGAGACCCTGGGCGAACTCTGCGATCCCGCGCTTGTCATAGACCGAAATCAGGGCACGTGGCATGCTCTCCCTACTCCTTCTCCCTCTTTCCCAAGGCGGACGAGGCGGTCAAGGCGGTCAAGGCGGACTGGGCGCTGGCGAAGGCGACTGCATCTGGGGTCAGGGGCACCGGGCGCCCTGCGCGCGCGGCGGCGAGGACGACCGCGGGGAGCAACTGGTGCTCTACAGCGAGCACGCGGTCGCGGAGACGCTCCGGCGTATCGCCGGGAAGCACCGGGACGGGCCATTGGGCGAGGATCGGCCCGCGATCGTATTCGGCGTTGACGAGATGAACGGATGGCCCGCTCACAGTCGCCCCCGAGGCGAGGACGGCCTCGTGCACGCGCAGGCCGTACATTCCTTTGCCACCGAACGAGGGTAACAGGGCAGGGTGGATGTTGACCATCCGGCCATCGAACGCGGAGACCACTTCCGCCGGCACGAGCTTGAGATAGCCGGCCAGCACGACCAAGTCGATCCGCGCCCCACGCAACGCGGCGAGCATCGCGGCCCCATCGGAGGGGTCGGCGATCTCCCAAGTCGCTACACCCGCGCGACGCGCACGCTCGAGCGCCCCGGCGCCCGGAACGTTGCACGCGACGAGCGCGATCTCCGCACGCTCGGGCGGCCGGCACGCGTCGAGCAACGCCTGCAGATTGGATCCCGATCCCGACGCCAGCACCGCAACTCTCACGTCTTCACGTCCTGAGTCCCCGTCGTCTCGTGTGTCGCCTCACCGCGCACCGCTCCTCAGTTTCGGTCATCGGCTATCGGCTATCGGCCACCGGCTTTTTCCACCGCATCAGCCACGATCCCAAACTCACCATCAGTCATGGTCCGCACGTCCAACACCACACCGCCGTCTCCCGTGCGCGCGATGACCGGCGGGTCGAAGGCCCGCAGCGCCGCCCGAAAGGTATCGGGTGTGTCGGTTGGGATCAGCACCAGAGTGGTCGGCAACGCGCAGCCCGGGAACGCTCCGCCGCCCACCGCGGATTCTCCCGCGAGGGTTTGCGCGCCCGGGAGACGCTTCGCCAGCCGGCGCGCCCGCCGTTTGAGGTCGGCGGGATCGGCCGTGAGCATGCGGAGCACCGGAATGTCCCGCCGGGCGGTCTGGGGATCCCGGTATAAGGCGAGCGTCGCCTCGAGTCCCGCCAGGGTCATCTTGTCCGGCCGAACCGCCCGGGCGAGCGGATCGGCGGCGAGCCGCGCGACGAGCGCCGCCGGGCCCACGACAATGCCGGCCTGCGGGCCGCCCAGCAGCTTGTCGCCGGAGAAGATCGTCAACGCACCGGCGCGGATACTCGCCGGAGCGAGCGGCTCGCCGGACAACCCCCACGGAGACAGATCCATCAGCAGGCCGCTGCCGACGTCGTGGACCACCGGAATGCCCCGGGCGCGGAACGCCGTGACCAGCTCGGCAACCTCCACCTCCGCGACGAATCCGGCGAGCGTGAAGTTCGAGCGATGGACTTTGAGAATACATCGCGTGGTTGGACCCGCGGCTCGCTCGTAGTCCTCCACCCGCGTCCGATTCGTGGTCCCGACCTCGACCAACCGGCTTCCGCTCTTGGCGAGAATCTCGGGGATCCGGAACCCGCCACCGATTTCGACCAGCTCGCCGCGGGACACGATGGTCTCGCCGTCGGCGGCGAGCGCGGTTAGCGCCAGCAGTACCGCGGAGGCCGCGTTTACCGTCACGAGGGCGGATTCCGCGCCCGTGAGGCTCACGAGTAGGTCGTGCGTGTGTCGCTGGCGTGAGCCCCGGGCGCCCTCGTCCAGCTCGTACTCGAGCGCGCTGTAGCCCGCCGCGTCACGCATGGCCGCGACGGCGCCGGTGGGAAGCGGCGCGCGCCCGAGGTTCGTGTGCAGGACGACCCCGGTGGCGTTCACGACGCGCCTGAGCGAAGGTCGCTCGGTCTCACGCAGGCGTTGCGCCACGGCGGTCGCCCATCCGTGCGAGGGTGGGGCGCCCCCGGTTGCGCGTGCGTCTTCCAGCACGCTCCGGACAACACCCGTCAACACCACCCGGGGGATGTCGCGCCCAACGCCGGCGGCTTCGAGGTCGGCTAGTACGGCGTGGACCGCCGGAAGGCCGCGTCGCGCGTCGGTCATCGGTGCTCCGTCGCGGTGGTGTCCGGCACGGAGAGCAGCGAGCGAGTTTCCGCGACCGCGCCCGCGGCGTTTGCGACCCGCGCCTGGATCACGTATCGGGCGCCCGGCGTGAGCGGCGCCGCGAGGCGCACGATCAACTGGTCGAACAGGCGGGGGCGCTCCCGCAGGAGGGCCGCGGCGCGGCCGGTGTCCGCGGGCGTTGGCTCGCTCGGCACAGGTCCCGCACCGGCCCGGCCGGCCGGCTGGCGGGCTGGTGTTCGAGGAGGGGTCGTATCGGGGATGACGCGCGCGGTCGTGTCCGCCACGCGGGTCGTGTCGCCGGGCGCCCCCGTGGTGTCACCCGCCGCGCGCGCGGAGTCGGCCGCCAGGGCGCGCAGCGAGTCGCGGACCGCGGTCTCCCGCTTGACCAAGGTGTCGTAGGCCGCGGGCGCGAGCATGCGCGCAACGCTCGCGGGTGTCGAATCCGGAAGCAGCAACACCGCGACACTGTCACCCTCCGGGGCGCCGACATGCAGGGGCTGCGAGAAGGTCAGCCGGATCGTCATCGAGTCGATGCGTGCCACCTCCCGCAGCGCCGGACCGACGGTGTCGTGGACGAACGCCCAGAAGGCGCGATCCGCCACCGAGTCCACGGTGAGGGTCGTGGAATCGAACGCCTCTCGCCGATCGCGCCGGCGGTTCCCGTTCTCGTCCACGACGCCGACCAGGAGGTACGCTCCCGGCGGAATGCGCGTGAGCAGGATATCGCCGGCCGAGTCGGCTTGGGCGATGTAGGCGGTCGAGTCCTCGTCGATAGGCAAGGGGTAGGCTTCGAGCAGCGCGCGTCCCGCGAGTCGGCCCGCGGCCCAATCGACCACGTTGGCCGTGACGCGCGTATCGGGAATCGGCGGTCCCGTCGAGAACACCACCTCCCCGCCGGACCGCAGCCGATTGTTTCGCAGATCCTGGACGCCCGGCAGCAGCACCACCCGATAGACGGCACCCTGCCGCCAGCCATCCTTGGGGCGAACCTCGAGGCGCGTGCGCTTCCACGATACCCGGATTTCCTCGTGGCGCGGCGACACCACGAAGAGCGTCGAGAGGTCCGCCGCGGAGCGTTCGTTGATGACCTCGTCGAATGAGAACACGACCGGGTCGTGGAATCCGGGCAGAATGGCGTCGGAATCCGGGCTGACGGCCAGCAACACCGGGGGGGTGTAGTCGGGAGGACCGCCGGGCGGCTCCTGCGCCAGGGCGCAGGCGGTCGCCAGGATCAGCAGCCCAAGGCGCGGAGCTTGTCGGCGAGGGTCGTGCGCTG
>CAYWNR010000353.1:0-3481 GCA_964459705.1 uncultured Gemmatimonadaceae bacterium
AGATCGCGATGGTGTTCCGTCGCGCTCGCAACGGCCCGCTGAAACGCCTCCGGATCGTGCTGGATATAGCGCGTGATGGCGTTGAACACGTGGACGGGGAAGAACTTCACCACCGGCTCGAACGACGCGCTCAGACGAACCAACCCCTCGGCCAACAAGTTCTCGATCAGCGCGAAGTAGAGGAGCCAGACCCCCATTGCCGCGCCTCCGCTCCGCACCGCCAGCGCGATGAACAACGCGATGGCGAGGTTGCCGATGAAGGCCAGCGTGAGCCCGGCCAGGGCCCGCCATGCGGGCCCCCCCATCACCCACCCGTCGCCCGCAGCCGCGGCCAGTGCCCCCCCCAAGGTGATGCGAAAGCCGAGGAACAGGAGGACGATGAAGGGGATGAGCAGCATCTTCCCCACGAAGAACTGCTCCTTCGACAGGCCGTCGATCACGTTCTGGCGGGCGGTACGCCAGGTAAACTCGTTGGCCACGAGGAGAATGAGCATGACCCCGGCGAAGATGTAGAGCGGCTCGGCATCGCTGCTGAGGATCTGCTGCCACGCGCCCGGCAGGGTGAACGACGAGCGGCCGGCCAAGGTCCGCAGATACGCCTCCACATACTCCATCGTGGTGCCGAACGCAAACACGATGCACACGACCCAGAACGCCAACCGGTGCACCGTCTTGAGTAGCTCGTTCTTGACGATGGCGCGGATCATTGGGGGACCTCCCCCATGCCGTGCTCCCCGCCTCCCGTCAGCTCCATGAACACGTCTTCGAGCGACCGTTGCCGCAGCGCGAGGTGGGACACCCACACGCCCCGTTCGGCAATGAAGCGGTTCAAGTCCGAGAGGTCTTCCTGCTCGACCTCGGCCACGACGGTGCCCTGCTCGACGCGGACGGCCCGCGCGCCGGGATACTCCCCCACAACCGCGCGCAAACGGTCGGCGGGCCCGCCGCGCACCTCGGCAATGGCGCTGCCCGCCGTGATGTCCTTCACGCTGGCCTGTCGGAGGATCCGCCCCTGCTGGAGCACCGCCACATGCGTGCAGGTGCGCTCCACTTCCCACAACAGGTGACTGGACAGGAAGATGGTCTTCCCCTGATCGGCGAGCCGGCCGATGACCTCTCGAATCTCTCGCATCCCTTCGGGATCGAGCCCGTTCGCCGGTTCGTCCAGGATCACCAGCTCCGGATCTCCCAGCATGGTGGCCGCGAGCGCGAGTCGCTGCTTCATGCCGAGGGAATACGTCTTGAACTGATCCTTCGCGCGCTTCGTGAGCCCCACGGTCTCGAGCACCGCCTCGATGTCCCGCATGGTCCGGCCCTTCACGTTCGCGGCGATCCGCAGGTTGTTGCGACCCGTGAGGTACGGGTAGAAGTTCGGCTGCTCCAGCGTGGCACCCATCCGGAGCCGCGCGGCCACGCGCTCGCGGTGCGTGGTGCTGCCGAACAGCCGGAATCGCCCGGCTGTCGGTGTAATGATGCCGGTGAGCATACCGATGGTGGTGGTCTTGCCACTGCCGTTCGGGCCCAGAAACCCGAAAACCTGCCCCTGCTCCACCGTGAACGAGATGCCGTCCACGGCGGTCGTGCGGCGGAAGCGCTTGGTGAGCTGCTCGGTTTCGATGACGGCGGTCATGCAGTCTCCTCAACAGAAGAGGATCCCCGATGCCTTCGCCGGAGGGACGGCATCCCCATCCACCGCCATCCTACCTGCCAGGGTAACAGGATGACGAGATCATCGGATTCAAACACGAGACATCCCGTCATCCGGGCTGAGGTTGCGCGGGGCGGGTGCGGGACCCGCCGTCAGCTCATGGCGTAACCGTAACCGACACTGTCGCTTGCGGCAGCGCAATGAACGTGGGGATCGTCGCGAAGACCGAGATGGTGCCAGCGGCCAGGGGCCGGAACGCCACGCCGCCACTCGCCACCGAGGTGGGCGAGTAGTAGGTGCCCGGGGCAATCTGGACCGTCACGGCCGTTCCGGTCGAGTCCGTGGTGACCAACTGCCCGAACCCGCTCGTCTCCGTCTGCACCGTCGCCACGAGGGGCCCGGGAGCGCCGGCCCGAACCGATTGATACTGCTGCATGCTCGTGTTGTTGGCGTTGGGAATGCCCACTTGGACGTAGAACGGATCATCCGACCCGCTCGCCGAGTTCGAGGTCGTGAGTCCACCGATGCTGAGCGCCGGCGTCACGACGGTGGAGCTAGCCGAGCCATCGGTGAACCCGGATGCCCGGGCGGTGATGAGCGCTGATCCCGTTTGGAACTCCACGCCTTGGATAGTGATGGACGCCGAGGTCACGCCGCCCTTGAGCACGCGCACCACTGAATCGGCTCCAGCGGTGCTGGTGTTCTCCGATACGAGCAACGTGGTGGGGTCCGACGTCTTCACGATCACCACCACCGAGTCACCGTAGTCCGACGCGCCCAGTGAGACGGTGATGTTGGTCTGGAGACCGGACCCGACCGTCGCCGACGTGACGCTGATGCCCGGTGTCGAGACGGTCACGTCCGTGGCGTTGCTCTCGGCCAACAACCCCGGGATCGACGCGCTCACGTTCGTGGTCCCGGTGGTCAGGGGCTGGAAGGCCACGCCGCCCGCCACCACCGTTGTGGGCGAGTAGTACGTCTGCTCGGGGATCTGCACCGTCACGCTGTCGGCCGTGCGCGCAGTCGTCACCAGTTGTCCCACCGACGGGACGCTGCTCGTGATCGACACCGTCACCCCGGGGCTCCCCGCTCGCTGGTTCTGGAACTGCTGAATCGCCGTCCCCGCCGCGTTCATCATCCCCACCTCGGCATAGAACGGGTCGTCCGGTGACAGCGACGTCGTGGTGGCAACGAGCCCGGCGATCCGATACCCCGTCCGATAGATGGTGTGCGTCACCGTGTCCGGCGTGAACCCGGCCGCCCGCACCTCCATCTGCACCGTCGCGTTCCCCGTATCCGCCACCCCCTCGAACGCCTGCATCGTGTAGCTGAATCCGCTGTTCCCATCCGCCAGGAACGTCACCAGCGAGTCGCTACCCACCGTGCTCTGATTCGGGGCGATCAGCACGATGCTCGGGTTCAGGCTCTTGACGATCACGTCCACGCCGCCATGCTGCGACGCGCCCAGCGACCCCGAGGTGGAGTACTGTAGGCCCTCCCCCACCGTCACCGCGCTGGCATTGATGCCCGGCGCCGTGATCGTCACCGTCGTCGCGTTGTTCTCCGCCACGAGCCCCGGAATCGTGAACGTCGCCGTCGTCACCCCGGCGGTCAGCGGATCGAATGCCACCCCGCCCGCCGCAACGCTCGTGGGCGAGTAGTACGTCTGCTCCGGGATCTGCAGCGTCGCCGTTCCGGCGGTATCGGTCGCCGTTACCAGCCGCGCCACCGCCGAATCACTCAGCACGACCGTCGCCGTTACGCCGGGGCTCCCCGCCCGCTGGTTCTGGAACTGCTGAATCGCCGTCCCCGCCGCGTTCATCATCCCCACCT
>CAYWNR010000353.1:3581-4265 GCA_964459705.1 uncultured Gemmatimonadaceae bacterium
TCGGGGCGATCAGCACGATGCTCGGGTTCAGGCTCTTGACGATCACGTCCACGCCACCATGCTGTGACGTACCCAGCGATCCCGAGGTGGAGTACTGCAGGCCCTCCCCCACCGTCACCCCGTTGAGGTTGATACCGGGTTGGGGATTCACGGTCACCGTCAGAGAATCGGATGCGATATTCGTCGCGCTCGCGACCAGATACGTCGTGCACGGGAGAGCTGCAGAGCCCGCGTACGCGATCGCCGTTTCCGTGCTCACCAGACCAGTCGCGATCGTGACCGGTGACGTCGCCGTGACGCACGCGGGATCTCGAGGGGTGAGTGTGACGGGCACTCCGGAGCCCGGCGCCGCGATCGGCGACCCGCCGCTCTCTAGCCGGATCGTGAGCGTGTCACCGAACGTCGCGTAGATGGTCGAGCTGGTGACCGTAATGTCGAGATTGGCGGTCACGGTGGCCGCCGTCACCGCGGCGCCGAACTCGGCCGTCGTCCCCGTGACGTTGGCGGGTCCCGGCAACAGGCCCTCGAGCGTCGCGTTCGCCGTCTGCGACCCCTCCGGAATCGTCACCGTGGGCGTCGCGACGTTGAGCAACGTGGGCGCGTCACTCACGAGCGTCACCGCCACGCCCCCGGCGGGAGCGGGCGTGGAGATCTGCACGGGCAATGACGCCGTGGCGCCGAACG
>CAYWNR010000354.1:0-4263 GCA_964459705.1 uncultured Gemmatimonadaceae bacterium
CAGGATTTAGGATCCTGTGGGGAAACCCGTGGGGGTTCGAGTCCCTCCGGTCGCATGAAGAGCGGTCAGGCGGCAGCCGATTAGCCGCTACGCCCATCGCGGGCAGGCCTCCAACGGACGAGGCGACAACACGAACGAGCCGGACGGCTGCTGCCATCCGGCTCGTTCAGCGCAGCAAAACTGACTGCGGAATCGCAAACCAAGTGTAACGTACGAACGACTGGTGCGGCCCGCAATGGCGCGGCGGTGCTGGCGGTGGGATTCGAACCCACAGAAGCTTGCGCTCAACGGTTTGCGATTCCGTCGCGTTTGCCAGTTTCGCCACGCCAGCACCCAAACGACAGCGAACCTTGGCAACCCGAAGGCCGAGACGCCGGAGATCGGACCGTTGCCGACCGCGGCCCTACCGTAGCACGCACAGCCCACTGGCTGGTAACCGATCCGCTACTGGAGGAACCAGAACATCGCAGTCCCCGTGCTGACGCCGCTCTTTCGGCCGCCGCCGACTTGCCCGTCTTGCCTTCCTTATCCCCGGCAGCAGTGATGGTCACCTTGTCAATGACGAGGGCACGGATAGCCGTCGGCATTCGAGATCCCGCGATACGTTTCCGAGAGTGAGCGGCCTCACCCTGAGTAGCTATGCTCGCCACTAGCCTCGTCGTGCCCGATCTGCGTATCCTGCACTAGCGGGAGGCAGACCACGGAGGACCTTTTGGCCAACCGAATGGACGGCCTCGAGATAGTCTCTGCCCCAACGCGAACCCTCGCGCTCGCCGGTCTTCTCGCCATCGCCACCGCGGCCCTCAGCTGCGGTGAGACAACCAAGCCCCTGACCGAAGTCACGGTCACGGCGGTGAGTCCCGCCGATGGCCTGGTCACCGGCGGCACGCAGGTCACCATCACCGGCACGGGCTTCGTCGATGTGACCGGCGTGACCATCAGCGGAGACCCGCTTGGCGACCTCCGGGTGGTGAGCCCGACGGAGATCACCGGCACCGTGCCCGCGGCGGTCAGCCCCGGAGCCGGAGATGTAGTGGTGACCACCGAGGCCAACGGGACCGCGACGTGCGCCGGATGTTTCACCTACCGTCTCCTTGATGTCGTAGCACAGCCGCTCGCCCTCGGTGCTGCGCACAGTTGCGCGCTATCCGCCTCGGGCGCGGCCGCCTGTTGGGGCCTCAACGCGGCCGGCCAGCTCGGCGACGGCTCGACGACGGGAAGCGCAACACCGGTTGCCGTGGTGGGGAACATGGACTTCGTCGCTCTCTCCGCCGGCGATTCAACCACCTGTGGACTCGCCGGCGACGGATCGTTCTACTGTTGGGGCGGTACGCAGCTGGCGCCAACACTCGCGGGCGACCGTTCCCTCGTCTCCATCACGTCCGGTGGTAGTCATACCTGCGGGCTCACCAGCACTGGTGAGGCGTATTGCCTGGGGGACAACCTGTACGGTCAACTCGGCGACAGCTCGACGGCGGATCGGCCCACGCTCGTGGCCGTGTCCGGCGGCCTGCGCTTCAGCATCCTCGTCGCTGGCGAGGCACATACGTGTGGGCTCACGGGCCTGGGGGTGGCATACTGCTGGGGCAATGACTACTACGGACAGGGTGGCGGCGACCCCACCACGAGAGTCTCCACGCCGGTCACCGTCTCCGAAGATCTCCGGTTTACCGTTCTCTCCGCCGGCCGGTGGCACACCTGTGGGCTCACCCGCTCGGGGACCGCTTACTGCTGGGGCAACAACTCTTACGGCCAACTCGGCAACGCGTCGACGAACCAGAGCGCCACCCCGAGCGCCGTTTCCGGAGGCCTCCAATTCGTCACCTTCGCGGCCGGCCTTTGGCACACCTGCGGACTCACGAGCTCTGGATCCGCCTACTGCTGGGGCGCGAACGACCGCGGCCAGCTAGGTGACGGCTCTACGGTTTCCAGCACGACGCCCGTCGCCGCGGGCGGCAGCCTGCGCTTCAGTGCTCTTGCCGCCGGGGAGTCGCATACGTGCGGGCTCACGACCTCCGGCGCGCTGCGGTGCTGGGGCTCCAACGACGCCGGCCAGCTCGGGAACGGTGAAGCGTCGTGGATCCCGGCACCCGTCTCCGGCGTTTCGGTATCGAGCATCGCCGCGGGCGCATCGCACACCTGCGGACTCACGGCCTCGGGGGCTGCCTACTGTTGGGGCGACAACTCGTACGGCCAGCTCGGCAACGGTCTGTCAGCAAACAGCGCCACGCCCACAGGTGTGTCCGGTAGCAGCGGCTTCGCGTCCCTCTCCCTTGGCGATCGACACACCTGCGGGATCACCGACGCCGAAGCCGCCTACTGCTGGGGGGACAGTTACGATGGCCAGCTCGGGAACGGCTCTACCACGAACAGCACCACGCCCGTCTCGGTCGCCGCAGCTTCGGGTTTCAGCACCATCACCGCCGGCGCGCAGCACACGTGTGCGGTCGCCACCTCTGGGGCGGCGTACTGCTGGGGAGCCAACTTCTGGGGCCAACTCGGGAACGGCTCCGGCGTGAGCAGCACGACGCCGACCCCCGCTGCCGCTGGCCTCAGTTTCACGGTCCTCGCCGCCCTCGAGCAAGGCACCTGCGGACTCGCCGACTCTGGCGCCGCGTATTGCTGGGGCTTCGGGCCAAGCTCCGTCTCCGACGGTATGCGATTCGTCACTCTCGTGGCCGGCTCGCGGCACACGTGCGGACTGACAGCGTCGGGGGCCGCCTACTGCTGGGGTGAGAACGACCAGGGCCAACTCGGGAATGACTCAACGGTCCCTAGCGGCCTGCCCGTCGCCGTGGCAGGGAGTATCAGTTTCGTTGACCTTGCCGCTGGCAGCCGCTTCACCTGCGGCGTCTCGAGCGCCGGGACCGCCTACTGCTGGGGTGCGAACGGTCGCGGCCAGCTTGGCACCATCTCCGTGGCAAACAGCACGAGGCCGATCGCGCTCCCCGGGAGCCTGAGCTTCATCGGCCTGGCCGCGGGAGGGGAGCACGCCTGCGGAGTCACGAGCTCCGGTGTGGCGTACTGTTGGGGAGACAACGGTTCGGGTCAACTCGGTCGCGGCACGCTCGACTACTCGTCGGCCCCCGTGGAGGTCGTGGGGTTCTGACCGTGCATCACGATGCAAGAGCGTTGAGCAGTGCGGCGCGAGTGTTTCCGCTTATTGACGGGAGCACAAGGCAAGGGCACTCGGCCGCAGCTACGGTGTACCGTCCTCCTCGCGTAGTATCTGGAGAAACGCCTCGCCATACCGCTCGGCCTTGACCGGCCCCACACCGGAGACCTCTAGCAGCTCGGTCCGGTCCGCGGGGCGACGGTCGATCATGTTCCATAGCACCTGATCCCCGAACACCACGTACGCCGGCACGCCCTGCGCGTCCGCCAGCCGCTTTCGGAGCGCGCGCAGCTTCTGGAACACGGGATCCGACGGCGACCGTTTCTCTTCGGCGACACCCACTGCCGCGCCGCCGCCGGTTTGGCGACCGCGTCCGCGCACACGCCGACTCGGGAGATCCAACGGCGACACCACCGCATGCCGGCCGCGCCCCTCGGCGACGAGATCCTGCACCGTGACGCCGCTGCACCGGTCGCACGACGTACCGCAGGGCGCGATACGCTCGTCAAAGTGCGTCAGTATGGCCTGGTGACGGCACTCCTCGGACTCGACCAGCCGGTAGAGTCGCGTTGTGGCCTGCCACTTCTCCCGCCGCAGCTCGCCGTCTTCCAGCTCGTCCAGGAACCGCTCCCGCAGCTTTACGTCCGCCCACGAGTAGAACAGCACGCACTCGCTCGGCAGACCGTCCCGGCCGGCGCGGCCCATCTCCTGGTACCACGACTCGATGTCGCCCGGCATGTCGCGGTGAATTACGAAGCGCACGTTCGGCTTGTCGATCCCCATACCGAACGCGATGGTGGCCACGATCACATCCACCTCGTCCCGCGCGAACGCATCCTGGTTGGCGATCCGGTCCGGAGGATCCATCCCCGCATGGTAGGGGGCCGCGCGGATTCCCGACCTTCGAAGAAACGCCACCGTCTGCTCTACCGTCTTGCGGGCCAGGCAGTACACGATGCCGCTCTCCCCCGGATGCCGCCGGATCAACGCCAGCAGCTCGCGCCGCGTGTCGCCCTCACCTTTCTTGCGACAGGCAATGCGCAGATTGGGCCGGAAGAACGATCCTTTGTATCCAGCCGGCTTCCGCATGCCGAGCTGGCGGATGATGTCGCGGGCCACTCGGCGCGTGGCGGTGGCGGTGAGCGCCA
>CAYWNR010000355.1:0-4260 GCA_964459705.1 uncultured Gemmatimonadaceae bacterium
AGCACTAGCGCCGGGACCACGACGGGCGGCATCACGCGGGCGCTCGGGCCCCGGAGCACTACCCAGGTCAGACTGAATGACATCACCAGAATGAGACCGATGGCGAGCATGGCGCCGACCGGATCCTGGCGCAACGTCCGACCGATCACCGATCCCCTCGACGTCGTGCTGATAACGTCCATCACGTTTGCAACGTTCGTATCCGTCCGGGCCACCTCGCCGGCCCTGACCGTTGCTACCGCTGCATCCGCCTTGAGCCCCGTATCCGCGCGGAGCGCCGTGTCCGCCTTGACCGTCGGGAGCGCCGGGACCGTCGGGACCGTCGTGTCCACCGCGACCGTCGGGACCGCCGTGTCCGCCGGGACCGCCGCGACCGCCGTGTCCGCCCGCACCACCGTGTCCACCAGGGGCACAGACTCGCGCGCCCTCACGTATGCCGGTGGGAAGAGGAGATCAAGACCGTCGATCGCGGGCCAGTCCACTCCCCCGTGGTCCAGCCCAGCGGTGATCAGCCGCGGGAAGAACGTGGGGATGGCAACGTCGCCCACGAGCACGCTGTCACCGCAGACGAGTCGCGGAACGCCATCTTCTGGGATCTTGAGACTCTCACCGGCCGCCTCGTACGCGTCGAACCCCGCCGGGAAGCTCACGTCCACGAGCAGGATCTCCACCTTCCCATTCCCGATCACGTGGCCGGCGGTTCCTTGGGTGAGCAGAGGCGGCCCGCCGAATCGGGCGAATATGCGAGGAAGATCCTCCGTAATGACCTTGTGACAGTGGGGACAGGAGGGCGAAAAGAACAGGACCGCGTGCACTACGGGCGATTGCGCGGCGAGCGGCCGCGCTGGCCCGAGCGTCAGGGCCGCGCCTAGCGCCAACAGTGCGACACGGTTGTTGGACGGCATCTCCCCCCCACTCTCGCGTCCTCGCAAAGCTACCTGCGTTCGCGCCGAAGCTCACCCCCAAGCCTTGAGTCTCCGCAGGCGCGGTCGTATCGTCCGGGCGCGCCGACGACGCCGCCGGCGCCCGATCCCGTGGTCGCAATCCCATCGAGGATGTCATAAGACCTCTCGCCCTGACCGTCGCCGCCGCGCTCACGCCCGGCGTGCTCGTCGCGCAGCAACAGCAGACGGCCGATTTGATCGTCACCAACGCGCACGTGTACACCGCCGACGTCAACCGACCGATGGCGACCGCGCTCGCGGTCCGCGGCGACCGGATCCTCTTCGTCGGCAGCGACCGGGGAGCCGAGGCGCTCGCGGGACCGCGCACCCAACGGCTCGACCTCGCCGGCAAGACGGTCATCCCGGGCATGGTGGACGCGCATACGCACCTGTTGGGGTTGGGACAGGCGCTCCGCACGGTGGACCTCGTAGGCACCAGGTCGTACGACGAGGTCATCGCGCGCGTGGTCGAGCGCGCGAAGAGCGTCCCGCCCGGACAGTGGATCCGGGGCCGAGGCTGGGACCAGAACGACTGGGCAGTCACGACGTTCCCCACCCATGACGCCCTTTCCAAGGCGGTGCCGAACAACCCCGTCTGGCTCGGGCGGGTGGATGGGCATGCGGCGCTGGCGAACGCCAAGGCCATGGAGCTCGCCGGCGTCACGGCACGGACGCCCGATCCCGAGGGGGGACGTATCATCCGCGACGCCCGCGGGAACCCAACCGGTGTGTTCGTGGACCGCGCGCGCGGCGTGGTGGAACGCGTCATGACGGGCGACTCGCCCGACGAAACCAAGGCGGAGACCCTCGCGGCAATCGCCGACACGAATCACTGGGCCTCACGGGCATTCACGACGCGCGCGTCTCCCCGCGCAACATCGCGATCTACGAGGAGCTGGCGCGCGCGGGTCAGTACAACCTGCGCAACTACGTCATGGTCCGGGCCGATGAGGCGACGCTCGACAGCGTGATGCGCGCCGGCAAGCGGCTCGCCGTGAACGACCGTCTCTGGATCCGCAGCATCAAGATCGTTGACGACGGCGCGCTCGGCAGCCGGGGCGCGGCACTGCTCGAAGACTACAGCGACGAACCTGGCAACCGCGGCCTGATCACCGCGGACTCCGGCTACCTGCGGCGCGTGGCCGCAAAGGCGCTCCGCAACGGCTGGCAGGTGAAGGTCCACGCCATTGGCGACCGGGCGAATCGCAACGTGCTCGACATCTTCGAGGATGCGCTCAAGGAGGTCCCCACAGCCGACCACCGGTTCCGCATCGAGCACGCGCAGATTCTGAGCTACCAGGACATTCCCCGCTTCGCGAAGCTCGACGTGATTCCGTCCATGCAGGGAAGCCACCAGACGAGCGACATGTATTGGGCGGCGAACCGCCTGGGGTACTCCCGCCTGGCGGGCGCCTACGCGTGGCGCACATTGCTGAACACCGGGATGGTTATCCCCAACGGATCCGACTTCCCCGTCGAGTCGCCGAACCCGTTGATCTCGTTCCACTCCTTCATTACTCGCCAGGACGCGAACGGCTTCCCGCCGGGCGGCTGGTTCCCGAACCAGCGCACCACACGGCAGGAGGCGCTGCTGAGCATCTCCGCCTGGCCGGCCTACGCGGCATTCATGGAAGACGTGAGCGGCTCGCTCACCGCCGGGAAGTACGCGGATTTCGTGGTGCTGGATCAGGACATCATGACCGTCGCCGACGATCGAATCCTAGATACAAACGTCGAGATGACGGTACTCGGGGGGGTGGTAGTCTACAGGCGGTAGAATGCGGTGAAAGGGTAGACGCCAAGACGGCAAGACGGCCAGCGGACGGCAGCAGGACAGATGGGAGGCGTACCGAGGCAGATTCCTGTCTTGGGAACGACGGCCACTCCCCGCTATCCCCCACCCACCGCTGGCCGTCTGGCCGTCTCGGCGTCTGACCCACCCCCCACCCCCTCCCCCCCACCACCTTTCACCTGAAAAGCGAGAACAATGACCCCCGCCACGACGGCCGACGCGATGTAGAACGGGACCGTGATCCCGAGCGCCTGGAACGCGGCGGTCGCCCATATCGGCGCGAGCACCCGCGCGAAGCCGCCGAAGGTCTGCGCCACGCCCAGGACCTGACCCCGTTCGGCGTCCGGGGCAAGGTGGGTTACCACCGCGGTCGTGGCCGGGAACAAGAGCGCGGTACCGATCGGCACCAGGCCGATCAGTGGCGCGAGAAGCCAGACCGAGTGTGGCAGCGGCACGAGGAGCAGGCCCAGCGACAAGACGATCGCACCGAGGCGCATGACCCGGGTTTCCCCCAGCCAATCCGTGATCCGCCCCAGGATGAGCGCCCGCATCACGACCCCGGTCATCCCCGTGTACACGAAGAAGAGCCCGATGGTCTTTTCCGTGACCCCGAACCGCCGCTCCAGGTACAGCGCGAGCACGCCGGTCATGGACATGAAGCCCAACATGCCGATGGCGTAGATCCAGATCAGCTGGGAGATGGGCGCGCGCGGATGGCGGACGACTTCCCACATGACGTCCCGCAGGGGCCGGCGCGCCGGCGCGTCGGTCACGCGATCCCGATGGGCGGGAGCCGTCTCGGGAAGCCACCGCCACGCGAACGCGACGTTGATGACGCACAACCCGGCCGCGATCAGCCCGGGCGCGGCGTACCCCAGATTCGTGGACACGGACCCGATGGCTGGACCGATCATGACGCCCGCCGACGTCGCCGCGGACAGCCAGCCCAGCGCCTTGGTCCGCTGTTTGGGCGCGACCGCGTCACCGATGTAGGCCTGCGCCACGCCGGTCGTCCCGCCGCCCGCCCCCTGGATCAGCCGCGAGAGAAACAGCATCCACACCGACACGGCAAACCCGAAGACCACGAAGGCCACGGCGGACGCCGCCAGACCCACCAACAGGGCGGGCCGGCGGCCGAACCGGTCGGACACGCGACCCCAGAGCGGCGCCGACGTGAGTTGCGCGACCGGGAAGCTGGCGATCATCAAGCCGATCACCCAATCGGAGGCGTGCAGTCGTAAGGCGTAGAACGGGATCAGCGGGAACACCATCGCCGATCCGAGCATGTCGACGAACCCGATCCCGATGAGGACCGAGATCTTCCTCATCCCGGAGTCGGTCATCGCCGGGTGCCGACGACCATCGCCACCGCCGACACCAGCATCAACACCACGCCGTACGCGGCGGCGATACCGATGTCGAACTGGCGTAGCGCGCCGAGGATCTCGATCGAGATGGGACGGGTGTCGTACGTGTAGAGCACGATGGACGTGACGAAGTCCCCGACCGCCGTCGCGAACGCGA
>CAYWNR010000356.1:0-4253 GCA_964459705.1 uncultured Gemmatimonadaceae bacterium
CGTTGGCGCGCGGCTCCCATCGGGCACCGCACCACGCCCCTCGCCATTGGTGGCGGTGGCACCCGCCGCATACCGTTATCGCGCCCGCTGGTACTGACCCGGGCCGACCGAGCGGTCTACATCGTCTTCCGAGACTTCGAGCGCGGCGGCGGGGTTTCAATAGCCGTCTCGACCGACGCCGAGCGCGACGACTGGAGGATCCGCGAACTCTATGGTCCATCCGTGGGGCTCTGGGAGCCCGTGCACGATCCGGTGGCGTGGAAGAAGTACGGACAGCTCCACCTGCTGGTACAGCACGTCGGACAGGGCGAGGGGGAGACGCTCGAGGACATCGCACCGCAGCCAGCTATGATCTTGGAATGGGACGTCCGCCCGTTTCGCTAGGGCACAAAGAACCGCATGAAGCTGCCGCGCATGTCCCATCTGATCCCTTCTCATCCCTTCTCGTTGGTTGGCCAGTGATCTGCAAAGGCGTGACCCGCACGCTGGCCGATCCGCCTCCCGCCTGGTACCCTTTCAAAAGGACGCGAAAGTAGATCCCGTGCACTCCAATGCCCGACCCATTGGAGAAGGCGTGCTGGCCCATCACACACCTGGAGGCGGGATGCCGACCCTGCCCATTCGTGGCGCGACACTTCAGTACGTCGAGCAGGGGCACGGAGAGCCCCTCGTCTTGATCCACGGTTCGGTGAGCGATCGCCGGACGTGGGGGCAGGTGCAGCCGGAATTGGCACGGCACTTCCGGACCATCGCGTACAGCCGGCGCTATCATTGGCCGAACGCGTCCATACCGGCGGGCGCCGACTACGCGATGCTCGAGCACGTCGACGACCTGGACGCCGCCGGCGCCCGGCCGGCACACCTCGTCGGCCACCCCTACGGCGCCTACGTTGCCTTGCTCCTCGCGATCCGCAGGCCGGAGTCCGTCCGGAGCCTCGTCCTGGCCGAACCCCCGTGCTGCGGCTCTTCGTCAGCGGCAAACCGACGCCGTCCGATACGTCTCGCAGAGATCCGCGCGCGGCAGGGCGCGAGCACGGAAGCCGCCGCGCTCCGTCGGCACGCGGGTGCGCTCTGGGTCGATGGCGAGGGCGACTTGGAGACGAGCTTGGACGCAGATGGACGAAGCCAAGGGTGCGAGGAGCGCGATCCAACCGTTGGCATCCGCGGCTGCGCGAACCCGATTGGTTCTTGGGACGAGCCGAGGTTCGACGCCCTGAGCAGCGAGGGAAAGAGACCTGGCGGGTCTGATGCAGGACGCCGCGCGATTTCGCGCGGCGTTCGCGACAGGCCCGGCAGGACTTGAACCTGCAACCCCCGGTTTTGGAGACCGGTGCTCTACCAAATTGAGCTACGGACCTAAGATCAGACGCCGAGACGCTCAGACGGCCAGCGGACGGACAGCGTGCAGGTGCCAGGAACCACCGACCACGTCCTCACGACTAGCCACTGCTACCCTTCTCCCAAACACCTACCACCGCCTGTCCGTCTAGGCGTCTGTCCGTCTAGGCGTCTGGTTGCTAGGGTGGCTGACGGGACTTGAACCCGCAACCTCCGGAGCCACAGTCCGGCGCTCTAACCGATTGAGCTACAACCACCATGACCCAACAGATCCTAGACGGCTAGACGCACAGACGCCTAGGACCTACCGATGTTGGGACTGGAACGTAGGTAGCTCCGGAAAGAGGGTCAAGCGACCGGCCAGAACGCTTCCGCCAACGCGCTAAGTGCCGGCGGCGCCACCACCTGCGCCCCATCGAGTGTGCCCACCGGTACTATGCCACGCACTGCGTTGACCAGCGCGACCGATCGCCCGTCGAGGCTGGCGCGCGCGTAGCGGCCGGCCGCCACCGGTATCCCCCGCTCCGTCGCCAGCACCAAGATCCGCGCGAGGCCGACACTCGGCAGCACACCGAGCGTGGGATCGGGAACACAGAGCACGTCGGCATCCCACCAGACAACCGCAAATCGTGCGGTCTCGGCTACGTTGCCATCGGCCGCGAGCATCAACGGCTCGTCGGCGCCCACCGCCTCGGCCTCCGCGAGCGCGCGATCGAACATGAGACGGTCCTCGCTCTTCACCGGATACGGCCGGTGCTGCACGCCGACCGTGACGACATGCCACGGTCGCTCGGGACCAACCTCACGCTCCGACCACGCCGCTCCGTCCGCCGACCACCCGAGCCGGAGGACACGATCCGCTGGACCGTCGGCGGCGCGCTCGAGCGCGATGGTACGGAGCACGGCCGACGGCGGGGGCAGGTGCAGCGTCGTGGCACCGTGCGCGAGGCGCGCCAGGTGCTGGTCGAGGAACGGGAGCACTCCACCGCGCACGCGCATCGTCTCGAACAACGCGGGCGCCGCGCTCATTCGACGCAGCCTAGCGCCAGCCGCATGGCCGTCCCCTTCCGCAGGCTCTCGCGCCACTCGCGCGCGGGATCGGAATCCCATACGATGCCCGCGCCCGCCTGCACGCAGGCCACGCCCTCCCGACAGACCGCCGACCGAATCAGGATGTTCACCTGTCCCCCCTCTGGACCGAGCCAACCGAGCCCACCCGTATACGCCCCGCGCGCCATCGGCTCGACATCCGCGATGATCTCCATCGCGCGAATCTTGGGCGCGCCCGTGATCGTGCCGCCCGGGAACAACGCCGCCACCACGTCCGGCACACCGCAATCTGCTCGCAACGTTCCCACCACCTCACTCACGAGATGGAACACGTGCGAGTACTCCTCCACGACCTCCCGCGCGGCCACGCCCACCGAGCCGAACTCCGCCACCCGTCCAACGTCGTTCCGCGCGAGATCCACCAGCATCCGGTGCTCCGCCTGCTCCTTCGCATCGAGCGACAACTCGGCCCGCATCGCGGCGTCTCGGATTGCGTCACCGGTCTTCTTGCGCGTTCCGGCGATGGGGCGGGTTCGGATGGTGACGGGAACGACGGGAACGACGGGATGACGGGATGACGTACTATCGGGACCGCCGGGACCGCCTAGACCGCCGGGTCCGCCCGGACCGCCGACTTCCAGCAGCAACTCCGGCGACCCCGACACCACCTGCCAATCCCCGAAGTCCGCGAACCCCATCCACGGTGAGGGATTCACCGCCCGCAACCGAAGATAGATCTCCCACGGCGAGAGGGTCACCTGGAATGTCTCGGCGACCGCGAGGTTCACCTGATAGACGTCGCCGGCGGCGATGTGGTTCTTGATCGCGCGGACGGCGGCTTCGTAGGCGGGCTGGGAGAAGGAGCGGGAAACCAAACGCGGCATCGCGGGATCGCGAGATGTCGGCTCGGTTGGGTCCGGCGCCGTGTGCCCGTCGGCCCGTCGGCCCGTCGGCCCGTCGATGACGGTTTCGTCCCCCTCCACGACTTCGTCGCGCCCCAGGTCCACCACCAACTCGTGTTCCGCCTCGAAGAAGTCCGCCAGCGGCTGAGCGACCGCGGGCTCGGCCCGCCGTGCTCCGGGTGGCAGTCCGAGATCGTAGTTCAGCGCACCATACACGCGGCGTGCGACGGGAAGGCGCGCGAGCCACGCGAGGTCGCCGATGTGCTCACGAGTCCACGGCAGGCGATAGCGGCTGCGCGCGCCGAACGCGAGACGGGCCCTGCCTGCCGTGCCGCGCCCGTCCTCGAGCAGCACCACCGGACGCGGCAGCTGGGGCACCGCCGCGAGCAGCCCCGCGAGCAGTATGGATCCGGTCAGCCGCGCTTGCCCTGGTTGGCGACGGCTTGCTGCGCGGCCGCCACCGCTTCCGGATCCCCGAGATAGAAATGGCGCAGGGGACGGAGAGTGTCGTCGAGCTCGTAGATCAATGGGACCCCCGTCGGGATGTTGAGCCCGACGATGTCGTCGTCCGACACCCCGTCGAGATGCTTCACCAGCGCCCGGAGGCTGTTGCCGTGCGCGGCGATGAGCACCCGCTTCCCCGCCTGGATGACCGGCGCAATGGTCCCGGTCCAGTACGGTAGGAACCGCGCAACCGTATCCTTCAACGCTTCGGTGAGCGGCAGCTCGCCCGCGGGCACGTCGGCATATCGGGGATCGCGACCGGGATACCGTTCGTCGTCGGCCGTGAGCGCCGGTGGCGGCGTCGCGTAACTTCGACGCCAGATCATCACCTGTTCCTCACCGTGCCGCTCGGCGGTTTCCGCCTTGTTGAGCCCCTGGAGCGCCCCGTAGTGCCGCTCGTTCAACCGCCAGTGCCGGTGCACGGGGATCCACATCAAGTCCATGTCGTCGAGCACGATC
>CAYWNR010000357.1:0-1649 GCA_964459705.1 uncultured Gemmatimonadaceae bacterium
ACAAGAACTACATGTTCATCGGGACGCCGGGGGACCGGTTTCCGCACCGGGTGGAGGCGCTGGGTGGGGTGCGGCTGATTCTGTAGGTCACGGGAGGCCGAGGGTCGGGTCGAGTGAATCTCAGGTGCGCCGCAAGCGACACCAGCACCATGTCGAACGGCGCCTCGCGCCCCCGGAAACCCTAGAGTACTCCGCCGCTTTGACGTTTCCTTGACGTCCCTTCGCTACCGTGCCGCAGACCTCAATAGGAGACCATCATGCACGGGTTCCGCAGTGCCTCTCGCCCGTCGCGTGCCAAGAGGTCCAATGGCCAGCGTGGGAAAGGAGGTACGTGATGCTGGGAGAGAGGGAACGCCGGAAAGCGAGAGGGAAGGAACGGCGGAGAGCGGGAATCTGGATGGCGCGCGTTCCGTCCCCCGCGCTCGGGGTCATCATCCTTCTGGGAACCGCATGTGCGAGCAGCCTGGAGCCAGGTCCCCCGCTGGTTGCGGGAACGTGGCTGCTGACCGCAGAGTGGGAGGATGTTGCAGCTCAGGACTCGATCACCTGGAGCGCGACCCTCTTTCTCCGGCAGAACAGGGATTCGCTCTCCGGCTCCTACACGGATCTATCGGTAACGCATTGTCCCCAGTCCAGTGGCCCCGGCGCCGCCGGGTGCTCCACGCACACCCCTGAGTGCTGGTGGGAGGTGTGCGGGTCTGCGGAAGGGAAGGCCAACGCTGACGGTACGATCTCGTTCAGCCTGATTACGACCTCCACGTTCCTCCGCGCAAGCGGGACCTTGAGGGGCGACTCGATGATGGGCACCGCCTGGATCGGCCGTGAAGTAGGATCGTGGCGAGCGTTCCGCACAAGCCAATTACCATCACGCTGATTTGCACCCCGCACCAGTCCGATACCCTCCCGGGTGCGTGGGTCCTTCCGTGGCGGGCCCAAGTCCCCGACCCCGCGAAGTCGTCAGGGCGGGGGCGCCTCACGCTCACGAGCCCGTCTTGATCACCTGGGCGACTTCCTCGGCAAGACCTCGCAGCGGCTCGGGGTCGGTGGCGGACCAGCGGCCGTCCGCATCCCGCTGGTAGCGAAGTGCCTGGATCTCGGCCTTGAAGTTGTACGTTTGGCCGGCCGCATCATGAATCCCAGTGAAAAACGTCGTCTGCATCGTGACGATCACGACGCTCCGGACATCCACCACTTCCCGGGTGGCGGAGATCCGGATGCGCCCGTTCGCATTCTCCAGCAGCGAGACCGTGAAGCCTTGCGCTTTCAGGTAGTCGCTCGCAGGGTCCGGGAGCCAGACCTCCAGCGGGGGCTCGGTCGTCACGCGCAGCACCTGCATCGTGCCGCCACAGGCCGACGACAGCATGAGCGCCAGGAGCGCCGACGCGGCGCCTTGGCGACGTCGAGGTGGGGTTGGAGCGAACATGACACCCTCCGCGACTGCTGGATGAGCGGATCCCGCCGTGTGCCGACCGGCCCGAAGCACGCTCAGTAGGGCACTTGCCGTGCCAGCAAGCTGCCGCCGTGCACCGCGCCGTCAACCGTGTATGCGAGACTCCTACCTCGCGTTCTCGGCGTTCCGGTGTCCGCGTGCGAGGACGGACGTGACAACTCGCGAGGACGCTCGGGCGTGTTCTGGACTCAGGACCCGC
>CAYWNR010000357.1:1749-4236 GCA_964459705.1 uncultured Gemmatimonadaceae bacterium
CCGCCGTCGCGTCCATGAAGTTCGTGAACACCTGCACCAGCTTATGCAGACTGTCCGCGCCGCCACCAAGAACCGCCCCCGTGAAGAGCACGTCGGCTACCATGAACACGGATCGGTGCGCCGGATGGAGCGCCCGAGCATCACCCCGCATGGGACGCTCGTGCCCCTGCATCGTGCGTTCCGGCACGCGCGGCGCCAGAGCGCGCTCGTGGGCGATGATCGCCGCGCTGGCTCTGCTGTTCGGCTGCGAACCGTCAGATGGGAAACCCAGGGCCGAGACAAGCCGTGATTCCGTGCCGCTGCTCGGCCGAAGCACCGAAAGCCCGGGGTCAGGCCAGGCGTCCGAATCCCCGGCGTCCGCCAATCTGCGCACTGCATTGGAGCAGCTTCTGCGCGGACCGACCGCGGCGCCGCGGGCCGGAGACCGTCACTCGTGGTTCTCCGCAAAGACCGCCGGCGCGCTCCGGGCTGTCACGGTCGATTCGGCGGGTCACGCAACCGTCGACTTTCATGATCTGCGCCCCCTCATCCCCAACGCCTCGAGCTCAGCGGGGAGCGCGCTGCTGCTCGATGAGCTCAACACCACCGTCTTCCAGTTCCCGGACCTTCGCTCGGTGGAGTACCGGATGGATGGCAGTTGCGAGGAGTTCTGGGAGTGGCTCCAGTTCGGTTGTCACACGGTCCTGAGACAGTCGCGTTGAGCCGGCCACCCTATTCCAAGGCATCCTACCCTGACGCCTGTCTTGAGGTACACGATACCCCAGATTGAGCCATCGAGCGCGTGCTGGTCACTGGAGGGGAGGACCACCCTCCCATGCGCAACTGGAGCGCCCGGCCCTCTATCTCCGCACGACCGGAAATAGCCCGTCCCGGATGCTCACCCACAGAAACGCCGGGAGCGTCTCGTTCGAGGTGAAGGTGTGGTGGATCGTGCCGCTGCGCGGCGTCATCTCAGCAGCGTCGGGATTGTTGGCGCGCATCTTCATCCCGTTTCCCATGAACGACGCGATCCCGCGCGCGGCACCGCCCAGGATCCCGCCGCTGCCCAAGATCCCCGTCGAGCCCTCGCGGGTCACCGCCACGGCCAGGTCGCGGTAGCGCGGCGTGATCGTGCCGCGCGCTACGCCGTTGTCTACCGTCGCGCTGAAGCTGATCCCCACCACACGGCCCTGCGTGAGGCGCAGGGGAGAGGTCTCCTGGACGAATGCGTTGAGGCTGGTGGCGGGCATGGCGCCGAGCGTCCCGCGGAAGCTCATGTCGAACTGCGGTGCGTCGAGCGGCACCACGAACTGCACGTCCAGCCGTCCCATGTTCTGCAGGTGCGCCGTGGCCGTGAGCGTCATCGGGTCGCCGGTCGTCCGCCGCCCCACGAAGTGGCGCACGTTGACCGCGACGGCATCGAGGCGCGCGAAGGTCATCACCCCCGGCTGTTCACGCCCCGCGCGCCGCTCGCGATAGACGACCTCCCCATCCCGTACCAGAACCGAGTCCACGCTGAGCGTGCGGTCGAAGTCGGCGATCCACCCCTGGGGCGTGCGGTGGCGCCGGTGCTTGGGGTTGGAGGGCAGGCGCTGGTCGCTCATGACGTCGAGCCGTACCGAGTCCAGTTGCAGGCGCCTGGCATGCAGACCCAGGCCCAGCACGAACTCACCAACGTCCAGGCCCTGCACGGCGATGCGACCGACGGTGGTCTTGATCAGATCGCGGCGGTACGGCCGCGACCGCGCGAACGCGGCGTCGCTCAGGGTCGGCGCGAAGGCAACGCCACGCATCGTGAGCGTCGAGTCGGTGAGGCTCGCCAGGAGCGACCCGACGCGCACGACGCTGGCGCTGTCGGGATGGGCCACGAAATTGGCCGCGGCGACCTCGACCGTCCGGCTGAACAGGGGGCGGGCCGCCGCCGTGGTGTCGGCGGGATCGATCGCGAGGTCGGACATGCGCCACTCGAGTTGTTCCCACTGGAGTCGGGCATCGCCGGCCCGCGCGCGCTGCAGGCGGAAGTCGAGCCCCACGTCCGGAAGGTCGATCCGCGCGATCCGCACCCGGGGAGCGAACGACGGGAGGCGCAGGCTCTGCTGGAGGACGAGAAACGCTCGCCGCGCGGCGGGCGGCTGGGCCGCGGCGTCAGGCACGTCGCGGGGGGGAGGCACCACCACCGCGACGCTCACCGCCCGGCAGCCGAACGACTTCGCGATGAGGCCGCCGCTGCGGACGAGCCTGATCAGGTGCACGCCACTGATCGTGCATTGGTAAAACGCGAGGCGCAGGGACGGGAGCGGTCGCGACCGCAGCGCATTGATCGCCCGATTCGTCGTGACCTGGATGGAATCCACGGCGACGCGCCGGAGCGAGAAGTTGAACCGCACGCGCCCGACCTCGAGCCGGTACACGTCGCCCGACCTCTCCGCGATGGTCGTGGCGGCCCATGAGCGGAATAGTTGGGTGACGATCCACGAGTCGCGCCACCACAAGCCACCGACCAGGAGC
>CAYWNR010000358.1:0-4183 GCA_964459705.1 uncultured Gemmatimonadaceae bacterium
ATCGTGCACGGGTTCGTGGAATTCGTGGACGGGTCCATCCTCGCCCAGGTAGGATTTCCTTCCATGGAGTTGCCCATCCTGTACGCGCTGACCCACCCCGAACGCCTGCCTGACGCGGGTGTCCGCCGATACGACCCGGTCCAGGCGGGGACGTTGACGTTCGAGGACGTACGCCGGGACGCGTTTCCGACGTACGCCCTGGGGGTCGAGGCGGGACGCGCCGGCGGAACCGCACCGGCGGTCTTCAACGCCGCCAACGAAGTGGCGGTCAAGGCTTTCCTGGATGGCCGGATTCCGTTCGGGCGCATCCCCGTCCTCGTGGGTGCGGCGCTCGCCGCGCACGACGTTGGTCCGGCGGACGATCTCGGCGCCGTGCTGGAGGCGGACCGCATGGGCCGGGCGTCCGTGGAGGCGACATGCTGACCGTGGTCGCTGCCTTGGTGGTCCTGAGCGTCGTGATCCTGATTCACGAGCTGGGACATTTCCTCGCCGCGAAGGCGGTCGGGATTGGCGTCCCGCGATTCTCGGTCGGCTGGGGCAATCCGACACCGCTGCGCTTCCACATCGGCGAAACCGAGTACGTGCTCGCGTGGCTCCCGATTGGGGGATACGTGAAGATGGCGACCGGCGAAGACGAGGGGACCGGGGCCATCGAAGGAGGAGACACCGGAGGGTTCCCGCCGGACCGGCTGTTTGAGAACAAGTCGGTATGGGCGCGCATCCTGGTCATTTCCGCCGGTGTCCTGATGAACGGGCTCCTGGCCTGGGGGCTGTACACCGGGATCGCCGTCGGCGGCACCCAGTTGGTCCTACCCGTCACGCAGCTCGCGGCTGTGGACACGGCCGGCCTCCCTCCCGAGGCGGAGGCGCTGACGCACGTCCCGTTCGGGACCACCATCCTCCGGATCAACGGAGACACGGTGACGTCGTGGAACGACGTGCAGGCCGCGGTGATCGACCCGGGAAGCCCGCGGCTCCGGTTCGATTTTTCCGGCGGCGTGGACCCGGTGATCGTGCACCTGCCCGGCACGGACCTCGACGCGCGGGCAGCACTGGTCCGCGCCATGCATGACGCCCGGGAGGCGCGCGTGGGTACCGTGGATGCCGGGTCGCCGGCGGCAGCCGCCGGATTGACGGATGGCGACCTCATCGTCCGTGTCGATGACGACACCGTTCGCTTCTGGGACGAGCTGACCGCCATTGTGCGGGCCCAACCGGCTGAGCCACTCCGGATCACCTTCGTGCGTGATAGCACGAGCCACGAGGTGCAGCTCACGACGGAGGCATTCGAGGAGCAGGATCCGATGAGTGGCGAGCACGTGCGCATCGGTCGCTTGGGGGTGTTTCCCGCGCAGCAGTGGCGGGAGGTCCACTTCACCCTGGCTGGAGCCGTGGTCGAAGGTGGTCGCCAGACCGTTGAGGGCGTTCGCTTGGTGGTCATTACGGTGCGCGGCCTGATCCTGCGCCAGGTCTCTCCGAGGGAGCTGGCCGGGCCGATTGGCATCGGTCAGCTTTCGGGCCGGATGGCACGCGCGGGCCTGATCCCGTTCCTTACCTTCATGGCCTTCATCTCCATCAACCTCGCGGTGGTCAACTTGCTGCCCATCCCGGTGCTGGATGGCGGCCACCTGGTCTTCCTGTTGCTCGAGGGTGCGACGGGTCGTCCAGTCCCGGTCTCGTGGCGGCTGCGGATGACGCAGGTGGGGATGGCGATCTTGTTCCTGCTCGTTGTGCTGGTGGTCTACAACGACGTGCTACGGCTGCTGGGGGTGCACTAGAAGGAACAGTGAACGAGGAACAGCGAACAAGGAATGACCAACAGGGAATGAAGCCGTCAGAACGTCACCGTTCCGTGTTGGTCATCCGACATTCCTTACCGCCGGGCGAGCAACACCACGGCCAGCGCGACGAGCGCGACGAACACCACCCCTGCCACGACGCGCAGCCACCGGCGGCCCGCCCACGGCAGGCGTTCCCTATGGATCGTTGCCCGCATCCGTGGCACCGCGATGTCGACCGTCCGGCGGCGACCGCTGGCGAGCGCCTCCAGCTCCGTGGCCAAGGCCTCGGCGGAGGCGTAGCGGTCATCGGGGTGCTTGGCCATGCAACGGAGGACCACCCGCTCGAAGCGCTGCGACAGCCCCGGCCGGTGAGTCGTGGGAGGGATCGGGGCATCCTCCACGTGCATGCGGGCCAACTCGAACCAGTCGCTCGAGCGGAAGGGCAGTTCCCCCGTCGCGGCCTTGTACAGTGTGACCCCGAGGGCGTAGAGGTCGGAGCGACCGTCGAGCGGGCGTCCCTGGGCCTGCTCCGGCGAGATGTAGTGCGGGGTGCCGATCGTCATGTTGCCACCCGTCCCGGTGGCCGTCGGGGTGGCCGCCCGCGCAATCCCGAAATCCGTCAGCACGGCGCGGCCGTCCTCAGCGATCAGGATGTTGTCCACCTTGATGTCACGGTGGATCACCTGTTGCCCATGGGCATAGGTCAGCGCGGCCGCGATATCCCGGGCGACGTCCAGGAGACGGTCCTCGGGGACGGGCCCCTGGTGCGCCAGGAGGGATCCGAGGGACTCGGGATGCAGGTCCATGGCGAAGTAGACGAACTCGCCGTCGTGGCCGACCTCGTGGATCCGGACGATGTGCGGATGGGAGAGGCGACTCGCGACCTCGGCCTCGTGACGGAACCGCCGCTTGAACTGGGGGTCGCCGGCGTAGCGGGGCTTGAGAAGCTTGATGGCCACCGGGGTGCCGTCGGCGCCGTGGCGGCCGGCGAAGACCCAGGAGAATCCCCCCTGGCCGAGTAGGCGCTCGAGGAGGTAGAGGCCGATCTGGCGGCCCAGGAGGTCTTGGGGTTCGGCGGTCATTGCATCGGTCTTTACATGCTTCCCGAGAGGCGCTAACATTAAAGACTTAACGACTATTGATGCTAACACGGCGGTCGAGCGCACACGGCGCTCCAGTATCAGGATAAGCGTTTCATGCCCATTGACAAGCAGGCGGTGATCGAGCGGCACCGCTCCTCGACGGCGGACACGGGGTCAACCCGCGTGCAGATCGCCTTGCTCACGGAGCGGATCAACGGCCTCACCGGGCACTTCCGCACGCACGCCAAGGACAACCACTCCCGCCGCGGGTTGCTGATGATGGTCAGCAAACGGCGTCGTCTGCTCGACTACATGCGGCGGACGGACCTCGACGCGTATCGCCACCTCATCGACGAGTTGGGCCTCCGACACTAAGGCCGGACACACGGTAGGCGCTCGGGTCGCGCACCTCGGGCGCCACCCTGGCGTCGTGTGCGCGGCACACAAGGATGATCATGGTACATAGGATTGAGCGGTCGTTTGCCGGTCGCCCGTTGGTATTGGAAACCGGGCGCATGGCGAAGCAGGCAGCGGGCAGTGCCCTGTTCCAACACGGGGAGACGATGGTGTTGGCGGCCATCACGGTTTCCGACAAGCAGTCGCAGCTCCCCTTCTTTCCCCTCACGGTCGAGTATCGCGAGAAGACCTACGCCGCCGGGAAGTTTCCCGGCGGTTTCATTAAGCGGGAAGGCCGGCCGAGCGACGAAGAGATCCTCGCCGCCCGGCTCACGGACCGGTCCATCCGACCGCTGTTCCCCGAGGGTTTCAAGAACGAGATCCAGGTCTTCCTGTACGTCATTTCGGCCGATCAGGAAAACGATGCGGACGTCCTGGGGCTGACGGCGGCTTCCATGGCCCTTGCCCTGTCGAACGTCCCGTGGAACGGCCCGATTGCCAGTGTTCGGGTCGGTCGCGTGAATGGCGCGTTCGTCCTCAACCCGACCTTTGCCCAGCTCGAGGATAGCGATCTCGACCTGGTGGTGGCCGGCGGCGCGGACTCGATCGCCATGGTGGAAGGCGGGGCGCTGGAGGTGGGCGAGGACGACCTGGTCGAGGCGTTGGCGTTCGCCCAACAGGGGATTGCCGAGCTGGTGGCGATGCAGCAGGAGCTGATCGCCAAAGCTGGCCGCCCCAAGATGGCCTGGTCGCCGGATGCCCCGTCGGCGGAGGTCGACGCACGGGTCCGGAGCGTCGTCGGGAACCGGTTGCTCGACGCCCTCAACCACCCCGAGAAGGGGGAGCGGGAAGCCGCGGTGGCAGCGGTGCGCGCCGCCGTGCTCGAGGAGGTCGCCGTCGAACTCGCGGACCACCTGAAGCACG
>CAYWNR010000359.1:0-4182 GCA_964459705.1 uncultured Gemmatimonadaceae bacterium
GGGGTAGGTCGGCAAGCGCGGTCCCCTCCGGTCTCCTCCCCTTTGCAGGGGAGGACGGAAGGAGGGGTCTGTCGGGAGCCCCTCAAGCCGTAGGTGGCTGCTGCCAGACCTCCCCTTAATCCCCTCCTGCGAAGGAGGGGAAACCGGATTGCCAGGCGTTCGGCTCTTAGCTTGGTTCGCATGAGGCGCAGCAAGCCGCGCCCCTACCTGAGGCGCCGGGATGCGGCCTACCCTCCGCTGGCGGTCTGGCCGTCTCGCCGTCTACCCTACCACCTACCCCCCACCCCCTTTCACCTCCCACCTCGTCAGAACCGAAGCGCGTACTGGACTTTCGCCAAAAGCTCATTGCCGTCGAAG
This sequence comes from uncultured Gemmatimonadaceae bacterium, assembly GCA_964459705.1. GTDB lineage: Bacteria > Gemmatimonadota > Gemmatimonadetes > Gemmatimonadales > GWC2-71-9 > JAOTWJ01. The sequence continues at coordinate 358 of CAYWNR010000359.1, forward strand.
GTGAGTCCCGCGGTGCGGTCGACCACGTTGTGATTGTACACGACGAACAGATCGCCGAGCGGATCGAACGTCCACCGAAGACGGGTGTTGGTGCCGAGCGTGCGTGTGTCGTTGTCCCACTGCACGAAGCTCGAGATCTCCATGTCGGGCGAGACGTTGACCCGGAGCCGCGTCCCGAGGAGATCCGTGGTGAAGTTGCCCTGGGGCAGGCGCCCGATATCGCGCTCGGCGTTCACCTCGACGGCGAACGTCCCCGACGGCCTCCATGTCGCCTCCAGCTCGATTTGGTGGAGCGTGCCACTGTAGAAGCCGCCGAACCACCAGGTGAGTTGCCCGCCAAGCGGTCGTTTGGCCGCGGACTCGACCTCGAGTCGGTACCGCAGGAAGTGATAGCTACCGGCGGGGATTCCGACCCCGTCGGCTACCTCGAACGGCGCCACGAGGCGCTCGCCCTCTGGTGCCACGTTGATCTCGAAGCGGTCCCCGCTTTCCAGACGCCAGTTCACGGGTGCCACGAACACGCGGTAGCTCTCCCAGTTGCCGTCCAGGTCGGTGACGCCCGTGAAGAAGAACTCGTGGAACATCTGGCGCACCAGACGCCAACGCGGACGCGGTGCGTACGTCGCATTCACCGAGAGCGCGTGGACGCCCGGGCGGGGCACGAAGCCGAGGCTGGGCTGGAAGCCATCGCCCACCCGCCGGTACGCCACCGATACGTCCCACAAGTCGTTAGGGTAGTCGATTCTGAGGCCGAGCGCCGTCCGGTCACCGGAAAGCCCGTCGCGGTCCGTCGCGAGTCCCCAGACACCCACCAGGAGATTCTTGTCGCCCTCGAGGTGCGATGTCTGGAACGTCAGGTCGGTGCCGGCGAGCCAGCTATTCGCGCGGCCGAGTGGATCGCCAACGGTCGCGATTGCGCCCACCGACGACTCGCGGAACACGTTTTGCCGGACACGTGCCACCGCCATGGTGGTCGCCGGCACGAGCGTGTCCGCGTCGTCCGTGCGGACCGCAAGCGCGCCGATGTTCGTCCCGCCCACCCGCCCAGAGAGCTTGCCGCCCACCAGCAACGGGACCTCCTGTCCGGCCACGAGCCCGATGCGCCGGCTGTGGAACGGCACCAGATCCTCGTGGAGTCCCACACCGAAATCGAAGAGGTCGGTCCCTTCGAGGAAGAACGTCCGCTTCTCCGGAAAGAACAGCGGGAAGCGCGTGAGGTTGGTGCGGCGCGAATCGACTTCGGTTTCGGCGAAGTCGGTATTGATGGTGAGCGACGTGAGGAGGTTGGGTCCGAGCCGCTGCGACGCGTCGAGACTCGGCTCGAGCCGTCCCGCGACGGGGGCACCGGGCCCCGCCTTGCTGCCGCCGCCAGTCACCGTGGGGCGGACCGTGAGGCCGAGCCCCAGACGGAATGCGGGGAGATCCGTGAGCAGACCGGCACGACTGGGTTGGCTGACGCGAGCGTCCTGGCTGGGCGTGGCCCAACGGCTGGTTTCCTGGAACCGCTGAATGCGACGCTCGACGTTGAATCCCCAGTGGTCCAGGCCTTTGGCGAACGAGAGGCTCCGAATGGGGATGCGGATTTCGACCGACCATCCGTCGGGGGTGCGCATCGCGGCGGCTTCCCAAATAGCGTCCCAGCTCTCGTTCTCCGATTCACCGCGGTTGCTCACCAGCGCGTCGTAGCGCGCCCCCGCCGGATTCACGGCAAAGACGTAGCCCGAGCGCTCGTCGCGAAACGTGTCGAACAGGAGTCGCACGTGGTCTTCGTCTTCCAAGTCGGCGTCCCGTGCCTTGGCGTAGGTCACGATGCCGTGGGGATCCGGATCGTACGCCATGATCCCCGCCACAATCACGTCGGCTGAGACGAGGACGCGAACCACGGTGCGGCCCGTCGGGCGGACGCCCTCGACGGGTTCGACTTCGGTGAGATCGGTGATCGAGTCGGCGGTTCGCCAGACGGCTTCGTCCAAGCGGCCGTCCAGCCGGATCTCGGCGGCGCCGGGAGCGGCGCGGAGCGACGGGGAGGATCGTGGGTCGGACTGGCAGTCCGCCGCGCCGGCCCAGAACGAGCTTCCAACCGCCACGCCGAGCAGGACGCGTAGGCATGCGCGGCGACGTGTGGGGACCGCCGTCATCAGCAAGCCGGAGGCTGGGCCACGGACATGCGGGACGAATCTAGCCGGTCGTCCGTGCCTGCACGCGGGTGGCCCGATTGGCGAAGCGGCTCGGCCCATCCTATGATCCAACCGGCCGCAGTGACGGTCTCGACGTAGCGGAGGGAGCATCATGCGCGTAGGGCTCGACCCGCGAACCCTGACAGCGGTCTACGACCGTGTGGCGGCGCGCTACGACGTTCAGCACGGGTTGCTGACGGCGCGCGCGGATCAGCGCGGGCGCGTCCTACTGGTGGAACAGGCCGTCCGGGTCGGTGACCGGGTGCTGGACTGTGGTGCCGGGACCGGATCGACATCCCTCCTGGCCGCCCGGAAGGTCGGCGCCTCGGGCACGGTCACCGCGCTCGATGCAAGCAACGGGATGCTGGCCGTGGCGAAGCGCCGCGCGGCGGCAGCGGGGCTTCCCACACAGATCGAGTTTCGCACCGGCGACATCCTCGCCCTGCCGTTTCCCGATGGCGCCTTCGATGTCGTCCTCTCGACCTACAGCATATGCCCGCTGTACAAACCGGCGGATGGGGCGATCGAACTCCTGCGAGTCACCAAGCCCGGCGGCAGGATTGGGATCGCCCACTCGGCCGAGCCCCCCGGCCGCGTGACACGCTGGCTCGCGGACGTCGTCGAGGACATCGTCTGGAGGTTCCCGTCGCTCTCGCTCGGCTGCCGATCGGTGTCGGTGCTGCCGGCGCTGGAGAACGCCGGCGCGCGCGTCCTGTTTTCCAGGTACATCGGGGTGCCGCTGTGGCCGTTCTTCGTGGTCGTTGTCGAGCAGAGGGGGGGAGGAGCATAGGAGGTGGGGGATGGGAGAAAGGATAGACGGCAAGACGGCCAGACGGCGAGTGGTGTGGAGGCAACAGGGAAGAGGTTTGCGCCGTCTCGGAGCCTCACCTGCCGACTCGGCCCCTGCTCACCGCTGGCCGTCTTGCCGTCTTGCCGTCTATCCTGTCGCCACCACCAACCACCAACCTCCTACCCCCTAAGGCAACGTCATACTTTCGCCGTCCGCAGCCGCAGCGCGTTCCCGATCACCGACACCGAGCTGAAGCTCATGGCCGCGGCCGCGATCATCGGGCTCAGCAGCAACCCGAATACCGGGTACAACACACCGGCCGCAATCGGAATACCGATGCTGTTGTAGATGAACGCAAAGAAGAGATTCTGCCGGATGTTGCGCATGGTGGCGCGACTCAGCATCCGTGCCCGGACGATCCCGCGCAGGTCGCCTTTCACCAGCGTGACACCGGCGCTCTCCATGGCGACGTCCGTGCCGGTGCCCATGGCGATGCCCACCTGGGCCTGCGCCAGGGCCGGCGCGTCGTTGATCCCGTCACCGGCCATGGCGACCACTCGGCCTTCGGCCTGGAGCCGCTTCACGATCTCCGCCTTCTGGTCTGGTAGGACCTCCGCGAACACTTCGTCAATACCGAGCTTGTCCGCGACCGCCTGCGCCGTCGTCTTGCTGTCGCCCGTGAGCATGGCAATGCGCACGCCGTCGGCGTGGAGGCGACGAATGGCGTCGGCCGTCGTCTCCTTGATGGGATCGGACACGCCGACGAGTCCGGCCGGTTTGCCGTCCACTGCCACGAACATCACCGTTTGGCCGTCCGTACGGAGCGCGTCCGCCCGCTCAGCGAGCGATCCCGGGTCG
>CAYWNR010000360.1:0-4172 GCA_964459705.1 uncultured Gemmatimonadaceae bacterium
TGCCGGGGTGCACCGAGACGCCGGTGAACGTGACCACGGCCTTGTCGGCGGAGAACGTCTCCACATTGACCTCTCCCGTGAAGCTTCCGTCCACGGTGAACGCCACGGGGCAGTCGAAGCGCTTGAGCGGAAAGCGATCCGCGCCCCGGCCGATCTCCTCGTCCGGGTTGAAGCACACGCGGAGCGTGGGCCGCGGGATCTCCGGCTCCTGCACCAGCATCTCCAGCGCGCCCATGATGGCCGCGATGCCGGACTTGTCGTCGGCGCCCAGGAGCGTGCGCCCGTCGGTGGTGATGATCGTATCGCCGACGCAGTCCTTGAGCTCGGGCGTGTCGGCGGGGTCCAGGATGACGCCGTTGCCCACCTCGATGACTCCGCCGTCGTAGTGCTCCACCACCTGCGGGCTCACACCGGTCCCGCTGTAGGCGGGCGCAGTGTCCACGTGCGCGCACAGCCCCACCCGCCCCGGGACCGTGCCGGGGAGTTCCGCCAGGACGTAGCCGTTCTGGTCCATGGTCACCTCGGCCTCCCCCACGCCCTTGAGCCCCAATTCCTTCAGCTCGTCCACCAGCCGGCGCCCCAGCTCGAGTTGCTTGGCGGTACTCGGGCACGTCTCACTGGTTTCGTCCGACTGGGTGTCGACGCGCACGTAGCCGAGGAAGCGCTCCACGATGCGAGTGCGGCTCAGGATGACGGACGGGTCATCGAAGGCGCGCATGGCGAACTCCAGGGGGTGAGATGGTGTGGGCTTGAGTGGCGCACGGTGCACCGCAGGGACAATGGACGGGCGATTTCAGACCAGCAACGCGCGCATCGGATGAAGTGTGCGGCGGAATGGATCGAACACGAGGCCCAGGATTTCCAGCGTCACGATGTCGAGGAGCGGCTCTGCGTCGCCGGGCTGCCCCAGAACGACCGGCGCGTGGCCGTCGCCCTGTGCCAGCGAAAGGTGGCATTCGGAGACCTCCCGGCGGACGGTGCTGCCGTCGGGACCCCGCACCGTTGCCTGGACGTAGCTCAAGCCCGCGCTCCGGAAGATGGGCTGCCAGGAAGGGACCACATAACCCAAAGATCGCGCAACGGCGCCGCGTCACGCCAGCGGCACGGGCTACGACGTCCTGGGCCTCACAATCGCGGCCAGCGGTGTTTCCCTTCCGTCCTCCGTTCGAAGTGCGATATGATAGCTTCGCGCGTGGGCTCCTGAACACCGAACCACTGTTCGACGGTCGTTCCGGAGAGTGCCGCCCGTCTCTTCAGCTCTTCTACATACTTGTCGGTGAAGATGTCGTACAGAATGTATTCCGCTTCCTCGGTGGCCAGCGGGCCCAGATACAGGTACGCGTCGTAGTTGTCGACGTACCTGCCAACATCTTCGTCGTAACTGATTTCATAAATCTCGTCGAACGGCTCCCTGCCGAATGGGCTATCTGCCAGGTCGAACGCGACGGACGCATACCCCGATCGTTCAAAGGCTCGATCGAACACACCATTCCGAACGTATCCGTGGATGGTGCCGTTGTTGCTGATGATGGGACTGTGTTGAACGAGGGAAAACACCTGTCCCGGCAGCCGTTGCTTGAGTTGTGCCGCCGCTGCGGGCGCGGACTCGCTGCGAGGGCGGCCACTGGCAATCCCGGGAACAGGAGAGCCGTTCGCGTGGGCGATTCCGACGATGAACAGGTTGTTCCGGTCGCCTCTCTGGTTCTCTATGCTATCGTAGACGACCGTCGCCATTTGTTCATTTCTGTCCGGTGCATGTTCGAAATACGACTTCATCTCCTCCGCTGAAGAAAACGAGGTGAACGGACGGGGTATGTCGACAGCGACGACTTTGATCCTCCTCGATTCAGGAAGTGCGTGATTCAGCCCCCACACGTCGAGGAGGAATTCGAACATGCCCCGGTCCCACCATCCGTTGATCTGTACGTCACGAAACACATCGAGCAACAGTTCCCGGTCCGGGTGTGTACCGGCGTAGAACTGGTCGAGCATAGCCTGCCTGTCTGCGGAGAGCTCCATGAAGACGGTGCCCACATGACGCGCGAACGAGGAATTCATGAGGAGACGTTTCATCAAGTCCCATGAAGCTTTTCGCCGATGGACTTCTCCGTAGATCACGAGTCGGTGTCGCTCGAGCGCATCGAGCAGGAACGATTCCGGGTCCCTCCCATGTGTTCTGAGGTAGGAAACAAAGGCTGTCGTATCCGATGGAACGGTTTGGAGTTGTTGGATGCGATCGACATAGCGTTTGAACATCGGTGCTTTCGCCCTGAACTTGACCCGGGCGTCCTGCAGATCGTTCCCCAGATCCTCACCGGCGCCGAGCCACCTCCCGTTCTCGAGACTCAAGTATGAGACAATCACAAGGGGTGGGGATGGAGCATAGTCCGTCAGCACAGCCGCGACCGAGTCTTTGTACACGACGACTTCCCTGATGTAGCTATCGAGAAGCGAGGCCCTCTTTTCCGCTCCGACTTCGAGATCGGGTGCGTCTTCATGAGGGAAGAACCCTCTCAACCGAAACGAATTCACCGAGCGGAAACGGCTTTGCTTACCCTCCGCGTTCAGATGTTTGAAGGTGATGAACGAACGGAGAGGAGAACTCAGATCGTATTCATCGGGAAAATCGCGAACACGTTTGCCAACTTCAGTGATTTCATAGTCGTTGCGAAGGTTCTGCGCGCTCAGGGAAGCCGCAAACGCGAATACGGCGAGTACCGCGGGCAGGAGACGCCGCGGAAACCCGCGATGCGCCGCCTTCGCCTCCCCATGCTGGGAATGGGTCGTGAACGCCGGCAGGTCCTCGATGATGCCCGTCACCTCGTCCGTGATCATGCGCCTCACACTTCGTCGCAGGTCCTGTTGTCACGCGGCACTTCACTGCCGCAGATTCTGTTCAGTCTACCCAAATGAACTGTGGGATAGGGAAGCGGTTACTCGCCAGATACGGCAAAGCTCCGACGGCTCATCGAAAGCGAGCATGGCGAACGCCGAAGGATGAGATGGTGTGTGCGTAGTGGCGCCACGGTGTCCCGCGTGGGATAATGGTGGGCGTTCCGGGCCGCCGACAACTCACGGATCGAGGAAACGAAACATGACGACAGAGGCTGAGACACGTTCGCGGACCATGGGATTCACGACCCTCTTCCTCATCGAGCTGTGGGAGCGGTTCGGCTACTACGGCATGACGGCCGTCGTCGTGCTCTTCATGGTGCAGGAGCTCGGCTACACCGACGACCGCGCCAACCTCACGTTCGGCGCGTTCGCGGCGCTCGCCTACACCGTTCCCGCGGTCGGCGGCTGGATCGGCGACAAGCTCCTGGGGAGCCGCCGCACGATGGTCCTCGGCGCGTTGATCCTCGTCCTCGGATACATCGGGCTCGCGATTCCGAACCATCCCGGACTTCTGTTCCCCGCGCTGGGCCTCGTGGCGGTTGGCGGAGGCATCTTCAAGGCGAACCCCGCCAACATGATCTCCAAGCTCTACGAGGGCGACCCCGCGAAAATCGACAGCGCGTTCACGATGTACTACATGGCGGTCAACATCGGGGCGACCGCGTCGCAGCTCGCGACACCGCTCATCGCGATCAAGGTCGGATGGCACGCGGCGTTCGCGGTGTGCGCGGCCGGGCTCGTCGTCGGCATTCTCAACTACTTCGCGATGAGCCGCTATCTCCGGCACGTGGGCTCCGAGCCCGACTTCCAGCCCCTCAACGTGAAGCGCCTCTCGCTGGTCCTCATCGGCATCGTCGTCGGCGTCGTGCTCGTGACCTTCATCGTGCAGAACCGTGCCGTCGCACGGGCGACCGTCGTCCTCGGGTTCTTCACCATGCTCGCCATCTTCGGCATCATGATGCAAAGGGGAAGCGAGCGCGAGCGCAAGGGTCTCATTGCCGTGCTGATCCTGACGGCGCTGGGCATGCTTTTCTTCATCTTCTATCAGCAGATGTCGACGTCGCTCACGCTGTTCTCGCTCCGCAACGTCAACCTCAACTTCTTCGGATACGGCGTCCCCGCAGGGCAGGTCCAGGCGTTGAATCCGATCTGGATCTTCCTCCTGAGCCCTGGGCTCGCCTGGCTCTACACGCGCCTCGGGAAGGGCAAGGGTGGAGACTTCCACATCTCCACGAAATTCGCGATGGGCTTCGCGGTCCTGAGCCTCGGGTTCTTCA
>CAYWNR010000361.1:0-4155 GCA_964459705.1 uncultured Gemmatimonadaceae bacterium
CGCGGCCGGTCTCCGAGCCGTTGCACGCATACGTCTATCATAGCGAAGGTGCGTAGCGCAGTTGACCCCCGCGCCGCGTCGGTGTCGTTCTCGGCCGTCGGAGGCAGGCCAGCCGGACGTGGGCCCGGCGGCCGAAGAACTCCCGGGGTCACCGGTCCGACCCGAAATCAATGCCGCCCGTGCGGCCTGCCTCGGAAAGCTCGTAGGTTTCCAGGATGGACATCTATGTGGATGCAGACTCCTGCCCGGTGAAGGAGGAGACCTACCGTGTCGCCATCCGCTACGACCTGGGCGTGGTCCTGGTAGCGGCGAGCTGGCTGCGCGTGCTCGACCACCCGCGGATTCGGCTTCAGGTGGTGAAGGAGACCGGCGAGCTCGACGTCGCCGACGACTGGATCGTCGAGCACGTACAGCCCGGAGACATCCTGGTATCCGACGACATTCTCCTCGCGCAACGCTGCCTGGAGAAGGGCGCCTATTCCCTCACACCCAGGGGACGGGAGTTCACCGCCGCCTCCATCGGCGAAGCTGTGGCCACCCGCGAGCTCATGGCCGACCTCCGGGAGTCCGGTGCGGTCACCGGGGGACCGCCGCCCTTCAGCGAGCGCGATCGGTCACAGTTCCTGCAGCGACTCGACGAGATCGTCCACCGTATCCGGCGGCGGCAGAAGCACGCGCCGCACCAGAAAGGCTAGCCTCGCCCGCGCTCCTGCCTCGATGTAGCTGAGCGGGCGGCGGATCAGCCGGCGACGCTGGGCAGGTAGATGCTCATTGAAGCGCCCCGAGGGTATCGGAGACCCGGTGAGTTGAGCCCGACGCCACCCGCCACGGGTGACTCTCGCCAGCGGCGCCTACCGTGCCAACTGGGCCGTCCGCGCCGCGCCTCCAATGCGCGCCGCGGACCAAGTTCGACATCGCCCGCCCCCGAATCCGCTATCATTCAAGAGATCGTTCGGCCCCGCGTTGGCATATGCCGCAGCGCGCCCGCTTCTTCGAACTCCAGGGCAGGGGCTTATGTCGGCGTCGTGCACCGTCGTGTCGGATCGTCGTCCCTTCAGGGCTGGGCGTGGAAGGACAAGTCCGGGTTGCGTCTCATGACGGGCGCAGTTGGAACGCCGCAAACGGTCGCCGAGTCGGGAGCCGCGCACCCCGACCTTCCGCCCGACGCCGCGCCGGACGCGATTCCCGAGGCCGCGCCCGATGCGGTCCTCGTCGTGGATCGCGTGAGTGGCACCATCCTCGCCGTCAACGACGCGGCGCTCTCCATGTTCGGCTACGCCGGAGAGGAGTTGATCGGGCAACCGATCCCAGTCGTCATCCCTTCCGGAGGGAGCGCCGGGCGAGCCAGGTGCGGTCCCTGCCCCGCTCTGCACCCCACCCGTTGACGCGCTGCAGACACGCGCGCGTCGCAAGGACGGCACGGACTTCCCCGCCGAGATCCGGTGTACCGTGACGGTGGTGGACGCCACCGCCGTGGTTCTCACGACGATACGCGACCAGTCGGAACGGGAACGGCGTGAGGCGCGGTACGAGGCACTCTTCGAGGCCAGTCCGGTTACCGCGTGGGTCTGCGATCCGGAAACCGGACGATTCCTGCGCACCAACAGCGCGGCAACGCGGCAATACGGATACTCGCCTGAAGAGTTCCTGGCGATGTCTATCGACCAGTTGCGCCTTCCCGACGCGTCCGGCGCCTTCGCACCATCGGTGCGCGCGCGGGGCTCCGAGCCGCCCATTGGTGCCGGGAACTGGCATCACCGCCGCAAGGACGGCACGGTGTTCCAGGTTCAGTTGAGCGTGGAGACGATCATGCTCGGCGGGAAGCCGGCCCTTCTCGTGCAGGCGCGCGAGCCCGACCGTGACGTCGCCTTCGCAGCGAGTTCCAATCGTGAGCGTCAACTCGCCGAGGCGCAGGCCATGGCCCACGCCGGCAGTTGGGAGTGGGTGATTCCCGCGAATCACATCACGTGGTCCGACGAGCACTATCGGATCTGCGGCCTGCCGTTGCGATCCCCGGTCACGCTCGAATCGTTCCTGGAGCGTGTCCATCCCGACGACCGCGAGAGGGTGAGCCGGTCGATGGACGAAAGTCTCGCGACCCACCAGCCCGCGTTCGACCTCGCATTCCGCGTCGTGCGACCCGACGGCGAGGTGCGCCACGTGGCCAGCCGGTACACCGTGGAGTTCGCGCCCGATGGCTCCCCCGTGCGCATGGCGGGCACCACGCTCGACGTCACCGACGGGTACCGGGCCGAGCAAGCGCTGGCCGACAGCGAATCGCGGCACCGGCAGATGGTGGAGAACTCGTCGGACATGGTGACCGTTCTCGACGACACGGGAACCATCGAGTACATGAGTCCATCGGTGAAGCAGATTGTGGGCTACGAACCCGATGAGTTGATCGGACACCCGGCGTTCGAATTCACCCACCCGGATGATGTGTCGATGGTGGTGGGTGCACAGCAGGGGGCGGTCGCGAATCCCGGGCAGGGGCATCACGTCACATTCCGGTTTCTTCACCGCGATGGTGGCTGGCGGATCTTGGAGTCCATCGGCAAGGCGCACGAGGTCAAACCGGAGACGTACAAGGTCATCGTCAACTCGCGCGACGTGACCGACCGCGTCGCCGCCGAAGCCCGCCAGCAGGCGCTGATGGAAGAGCTGAGCGCCGCCCGCCAGGTGGCGGAAGCCGCGACCCGTGCCAAGACCGAGTTCCTGGCGAACATGAGCCACGAGATCCGCACGCCCATGAACGCCATCCTCGGGCTCAGCGAACTGCTCCTCGACACCGAGCTGAACGTGGAACAGCGCCACCACCTCGAGATGGTCCGCGACTCCGGCGACGTGCTGCTCGTGCTGCTCAACGACATCCTCGACCTCTCGAAGATCGAAGCCGAGCACGTGGAGCTCGAGACCATCGTCTTCGACGTCCCGACGCTCGTCCACGGGGCAGCGAACCTGTTCGCGGTATCGGCACGCGAGCGGCAGTTGGAATTGCTGGTAGACGTCGGTCCGCAGGTGCCGCGCTACCTACGCGGCGATCCGAACCGCCTGCGACAGATCCTGACCAATCTCATCGGCAACGCCGTGAAGTTCACCCCCCACGGCGAGATCGAGGTCTCGGCCGCGCTGGCTGCGCTGGACGATGGGCACGCCACGGTGCGCTTCGCCGTCCGCGACACCGGGATCGGCATCGCGCCGGACAAGCTCGAGACCATCTTCAAGGAATTCAGCCAGCTCGATGCGTCCACCACGCGCCAGTACGGGGGCACGGGACTCGGCCTGACCATCGCGAAGCGCCTGACGGGGCTGATGGGAGGGGAGATGTCCCTCGCGAGCGAGGTGGGCAAGGGCAGTGAATTCAGCTTCACGGTGACGCTGCCCGTCGAGGTGGGACCGGCGCCGCACCTGGTGGCGGCGCCCAGGCGGCTGGCCGGCGGGCGTGTGCTCGTGGTGGATGACAACGACACCAACCGCCGAATCGTGCGCGAGATCCTCGCGCCCGCGGGTGTGGAGATCGGCGAGGCACCCACCGCCGGAATGGCGCTCACCGCGCTCGAAGACGCGCTCGCCGACGGTCGTCCGTACGTGGTGGCGGTCCTGGATGCGCAGATGCCCGACCACGACGGCTGGACCCTGGCCCGGGACATCCGCGCCCATGCGGGGCTCGCGAAGACGCGGCTGCTCATGCTCACCTCCGCCGGCGAGAAGGGCGACGCCGAGAAGTGCCGGGGGCTGGGCATCGGGGGTTACCTCGTGAAGCCCGTGGCGCGCAATGACCTCATCGAGGCGGTCGGCCTGATTCTCGCGGGTAACGGCACCGTGGGCCCCGTCGTCACCCGCCACGTCATGACGGAGGCACGGACGCCCCTGCGCATCCTCCTGGCCGAGGACAACGTGGTCAACCAGCAGGTCGCCATCGCCATGCTGCGCAAGCGCGGACACGACGTCACCGTCGTCGACGACGGGGTGAAGGCGGTGACCGCGGTCGAAACGGGGCACTTCGACGTTGTCCTGATGGACGTCCAGATGCCCGAGATGGACGGGATGGAGGCCACGGCGAAGATCCGCGCGCAAGCGGGAAGGGCCGACCTCCCGATCATCGCCCTGACGGCTGACGCGCTCGCCGGCGAGCGGGAACGCTGTCTCGCGGCC
>CAYWNR010000362.1:0-4138 GCA_964459705.1 uncultured Gemmatimonadaceae bacterium
CGGAGGTGGCTTATCGACCGAGGGAATCCAGACGCAAGGGGCGGTGGAGGCGGTCAGGGCGGTCCGGGCGGTCCGCCTGGACCGCCTGGACCGCCTGGACCGCCTTGACCGCCCCGAACGACGCTGCACTATACCCCCATGGCGTCTGACCCCGACGAGGCCACCGTCCAGGACGAGCGCATCGCGCGGGACCTCTCGCGGGTGCTCGTCGACCCGGCGACCCCGCGGCGGGATCTCGATCTCCGCGGCGCGCATCGGTTCGCGATTCTCTCCGACCAGCACAAGGGGGCGCGTGACCGGGCGGACGCGTTCCGGCAGTGCGAGCCGGCCTATCGCGCCGCGCTGACGTCGTACCGGGAACGCGGGTTCACGCTGATTCTCCTGGGCGATGTCGAAGAGCTGTGGAAACAGGGATTCTCGACGGTTCGACGCCACTACGAGGACCTGATCCGGTTCGAGAGCAGCTTCGGCTCCGACCGCTACGTGCGCATCTTCGGCAACCACGACGACGACTGGATGAACCCGGCCCGCGTTGCGAAGGACTTGGCGCCGCTGTTGCCGGTGGACGCGGTGTACGAGGGCCTGCGATTCGACATCCATGACGGCGACCGCGCCGTCGGCACCCTGTTTCTGGTCCACGGGCATCAGGGCACGCTGTTCTCACAGCGGTGGCGCGGACTGTCGCGGTTCTTCCTCCGGATCTGGCGACCGCTGCAGCGCCTCTTCGGATTCCAGGTCAAGACGCCATCCACGGATCCGTGCCTCCGCGGCGATCACGACCGCGCCATGTACGCCTGGGCCGCCGCGCAGGCCAAGGTGATCCTCATCGCGGGGCACACGCACCGGCCGGTGTGGAGCTCGCGGACGCACCTGCAGAAGTTGCAGGCGGAACGGGCCGCCCTCGAGGCGGCGGGTGATCCGGCCGATCCCACCTACGCCACCCGGATGACCGCGCTCGACGCGGAGATCGCGAAGCGTGAGGTCGAACATCCGCCATGCCACGATACCGTGAAGACGGTGCCCGCCTACTTCAATACCGGCTGCTGCATCTTCGACGACGGGGACATCACCGGTATCGAGCTGGAAGACGGCGTCTTGCGACTCGTGAAGTGGCCCGCCGGCGGCGCCGATGCCTCGCTCGTCTTCGAAGAAGAGCTGGTCCAGGTTCTCTTCGACCGCCTGCCCTGACGGTGCCCTGCCCTGACGTTGCCGTCGTCACGCCCGAGGCGACCGCGCTGCACCGGCGGGCGCTGGTGGTGGACCTCCACGCGCATCCCAGTCTCAAGACCTCCCTGTTCGGCTTGCGCCTCGAGACGTGTCACCGGCCGGGCGGAGCCTTCAACCCCCTGTCCCTCCGCTGCGATCTCCCGAAGCTGGTCGCCGGCGGCGTGAACGTCCTCTGCTCCGCGGTCTACGTCCCCGAACGCGGTCTCCTCGGCGATTGCCGTCTGCTCGCGCTGCTCGCGCCGCTGGTGCCACCGATCTCGCGGCTGCTCAAGGGCGACCCGTTCGGCGAAGCGATGCGGGTGCTCGACGATCTGGAGCACGCGGTGTCGGTGGCCCCGGCGTACGAAGGCGTGCGGCTCGCGGTCGCCCGCAACCCCGCCGAGCTGGCGGCGGTACGGCAGCGCGGCGACCTCGCCATCGTTCACGCGCTCGAGGGAGGCCATCACCTCTCGGGTGACGCCGGCAACGTGGCGCGCTTTGCCGAGCGTGGCGTCGCGATCCTCACGCTGGCGCACTTCTATCCGAACGGCGTCGCGTTCCCCGTCAACGGCATTCCACCGGACAAGAAGATCCTCGGTTGCTTCCGACAGCCGAAGGACCTCGCGGCCGGCCTCACGGACCTGGGACGGACGGTCATCGAGGAGTGCATCCGCTGCGGGGTGCTGGTGGATCTCACGCACTGCACCGAGCCCGCGCGACGCGCGGCGTTCGATCTGATCGGCACCCGGCGCCCGGTGGTCATGACACATGTCGGCGTGCGGACCCTGCACGACGTGCCGATGAATCCGACGCCGGAGGAGGTTCGGCGGATTGCGGACGCCGGTGGGGTGATTGGGGTGATCGCGATGGATTACTGGCTGGGCGGAGAAGGCGGGAGTGGCGTGAGTGGCGGGAGCGGGATCCAGCTGATGGTCCGGACCGTTCAGGAGCTTGCCCGCCAAGGTGGGATCGAGACGGTGGCGATCGGTACCGATTTCGACGGTTTCACGGATCCTCCCGACGATCTCCCCGATCCCGCGAGCCTCCCGCGGCTGACGGAAGCCCTGCTCGCCGCGGGGCTTGGGGACCGGGAAGTGGAGCTCGTCCTGGGTTTGAACGCGGAGCGGGTGTTGGGAGACGGATGGAAGGGGAGGACTGAACAAACGGGATGAGCGGGATGACGAGATGGAACGGTTGCCGGTACCGTTCCCGTCACCCCGCCGAGACCACCGGGCCCGCCGGGATCACGCGGGCACCGTCACCCCCCAATCCTCCAACACCTGCTCCGTCGTCCGGATCTGGCGCTCCGCGTCCGAGGCGTACCAGGCCTTGAAGTACTCCAGGCCCTGCTGGTGCGCTTCGTCGGTGAAGGCCTGCAGCGCGTCGCTCACCCACACGAGGTCGTAACCCCGCTGGAACGCGTCGCCGGACGTGTGCCGCGCGCAGCAGTCGGTGTGTAGCCCGGTGATGTAGAGCCGAGTGATCCCACGCTGGCGGAGCTGCTCGTCGATCGGCGTACTGACGAACGGGCTGTAGGTGGTCTTCTCGACCATCAGATCGCCGGTGGCGGGCCGGAGGTCCGGCACGATGGCGGCCCACTTGGTTCCCCGCATCGCGTGGGGCGGCCACTTGGCGAGCTCCGAGTCCTCGGGCGTGTGCGCGTCCGTCGCGAAGACGACTTGCACGCCCGCTTCTCGGGCGCCTTCCACGAGCCGCTTGAGGTTGGGCAGGATGGCCTGCGCCCGTTCCTGGTAGGCGGGCCCGCCCGCGTCGGCGATCACGCCGCCGGCGTAGACGAAATCGTTTGCCAGGTCGACGACGACGAGGGCGCTCTTGGGTGCGGATGGATGGGACATGGCTTGTCTCCCATTGGTGAAGAACAGCCACCGGGGGGCCGTATGGGCAACGCCTTGGCCCGGCGGAGGTGCCGAGCCGCTCCCAGCGGGGACGACGAGTGAAGACTAATCGGCAGACGCCTAGACGCCTAGACGCCTAGGACCTACAACCTCCTTGGCGTCTAGGCGTCTAGGCGTCTGTCTTTTTAGGCGTCTAGGCGTCTGTCTTTATGGGTAGGGATTCAAGCACTCCCAGACGAATTCCTCGAACTGCTCGCCCGGGGGAGTCGCCTCCTCGTCCTCGGCGATGAGGTCGTCCAACCACTCGGTGGCAATCACCAGCGCCCGGGCCTCTCGGCCGGTCAGCCGCCGGAGCTGGTCCTGTTGCTCCGTGGTCAATCGTAGCGTGACACACTCGCTCACAACGGCCTCGCTGTGCGGGTTCACTCGAACCTGCTCCGGCGCATGTGAATGAGTGGTGAAGATGGGGTGAAAGGCCCGGCGGACTCGAGGGACTCGGCGGACCCTACCTCCCCAGCTTCCGATCCGCATGGTCGGATGATTCCCGCTGCTGGGCCAGGAGCCGCTCCGCAAAGTCCACCCGCTCGTGGAGATCCACCATCTCATCTCTGAGTGCGCGCACCTCGTCGTGCAATCCCGTCACGTGCTCGACCAGCTCCTTGGGTCCCTCCCCGCCAGCCAGGCGCCGAGCGCGGTGGGTGAGGAACATGCGCAGCCCGATGAGGAGGAAGGTGCCGGCGCCCAGAAACCCCACCAGGCTCGCCAGAATCTCGAACTCGGATGTCGACATTGGTGCCTCTCCCTTCTTCATCGGCGGTCCCGATGGACCCGGCGGTCCCGGCGGTCCCGATGGGTCCTAAATACGACGTATCATAGATACGACGGGAATCACGGGACCGCCGGGTCCGCCGGCCCCGCCTACTCCACCAACGACAACAACACCCGGCTCAGCCGGGCGGCGGTGCCCGCGAGCGCCGCCGGGAAGACGACCACGGCGAGGACCAGGACCCATCCTGGCAAGGTCAACGCGCCGCCGACGATTCGCGCGAGGTCGCCGACCGGTCCCCGCAGCGCCA
>CAYWNR010000363.1:0-4134 GCA_964459705.1 uncultured Gemmatimonadaceae bacterium
GTGGAGAGCATCAGCGGATCGCCCCCCGTGAGCAGAACGTTGGTGATTTCCTCGTGCTCCTGGATGTAGCCGAGCCCCTCGCGGTGATCTAACGACGCGTCGTCGTTGTCGTTCATGAACAGACGCTTCCGAAAGCAATACCGGCAGTACGCCCCGCAGACCTCGTTGACCAGGAGGAGCGCCGTGTCGCTGTACTTGTGCTGGCAGCCGCGCGCCGGCGTGTACGCAGCCTCACGGGAGGCGTCGAGCATTCCCCAGTCATGCAACTCGGCGTCGAGCGGGATGACGAGCCGGCGGAGCGGGTCGTCCGGATTCGCCCAGTTGATCAGGTCGGCGTAGTAGGTGTTGAGGCGGAAGGCATAGCGCTCGGCCACCGGGGCGAGGCGCCGCCGTTCCTCGGATGTCAGTCCATCGAGCGCCGACAGGTTGGTGATGTAGCGGACTGGCATGAAGCCTCCCTGCGTCGGCTCGACACGGCGGTCGAGAACACCAATGAGTTGTCGCTGCTGGGTTCGTCCTCGGTGAGGTTCCTATCTCACCCTACCCCGCAGAACCTAGAGTGGCAAGGGCGAGCGGAAGGGCGTTCCGAAGGTGGCATGGTCCCTGCTAGCGGGATCGCGTTCCACCATCCCGACGGGCCAAATCCCTGATCGTGGATCTTCTTACATGACACTCACTTCGCCTCCGCAAGGTCGCGTCGTCTTCATACCTAGCAAGACGCGGTCGTCAGGACGCTGCGATCCACGTCACGGCGGGGAGCCGCGAAGCGGTGTACCATGGCCCATGGTCGAAATCACGATCGAGCGTCGCGGCGGGGGCTACACGTTCCTGGTCAATGGCCGGGACGACGTCGTGGTGGATTCGGACGGCGAAGTGACCACGTTCGCCTCCGAATCAGCCGCCCGGGAAACTGCGGAAGCCGTCGTTCGCGCGATGCTCCGCGCGGGACGCTGAGGCGTCGCCCGGCGCTTCGCCTCCAGGAGGGGCCGCCGGGCTGCCACTGCGTCGGTCGGCCCGGCGCTACTTCCGCAGGTAGTAGTCGATCGTGGCCACGACGCGGATCGTCTTGAACAGCTGGCTTTCCTCGGTCACGCCAGACGCCTGATCCCGTGGCAGAATCACGAAGATGCCCTGGTTGGCCCGGCGAATTCCACCGAGGCCGCTCTTCGAATCCGCGGCGAACTTCGCCGCCGCCTCGCGGGCGCTGGCGGTGGCCTCCGCGATCATGTCGGGCTTGTAATCGTTCAGCCTGGTGAACAGGAACGTGGGCGTTCCGGCCGGCCCCCCCGGCCCGTACCCGCCCGACAGGACGACGCCGGCTTCGAGTAGCTCGCCCACCCGCTGGCTCGCGGCCATGATGGAATCCGGTACGGTCGAGCGGACCATGATCGTCTGCGTCACGACGTAGCGGTTCGTGACGGGCCCTTCCCGATACGGATTGGCAAACGCGTCCTGCACTTCGAGGCCCAATACCTCCACGGTGGTCGTGTCCACCGCGTGCCGGGCCAGGAGCGCCATGACCTGCCGCGTGCTCCGCGCGATCTCACCCTGCGCCTGCGCCAGGTCGTTGCTCGCAGCAACGAAGCGGATGGGCCACAAGGCGAGATCCGCCTTGACCTCCCGCTCGGCGACACCCTTGACCGTGACGAATCGATCGGCCGTACGCGATTGCACGAATCCACGCCCGATGAAGAACCCGCTGAGGGCAATCCCCACCGCCACCGCAATCCCCACCGCGAGCTGCTGCCGCTGTTCGCTTGGACTCATGACCTCCTCCATGGGGCCGACAGGTGCCCAGCTTCTCTCTGCCCCTCTGCCCCTCTGATCGACTTTCTCAAGCCCAACTCCTCCACGCGATCATCCCGAACCACGCGAGATACGCCGCCACGACAACGTTCACGGCGGAGGCGACGAGCGCCAGCCAGCGCACGCCGCGCCGTACGTCGGCGGCCCGCAGTGCGGAGACCAATCCCGCGACCGAGGCGAACGGGAAGACGCACGTGCAGACGGTCAGGGTGATGGCCCACGCGGTGGGATGCCCAAGCAAGACGATGACATTTTCCGAGGTCGCCATGACCACGCCCACGAAAACGACGAGGGAGAGCGTCGCCAGGAGCGGCCATACCCGTGTGCGCAGCTTCGGGACGGTCCGGAGCCGGCGAAACGCCCAACGCGGGACCCAGACCAGCGCGAACAGGATCGTGAGAGCGCTCATCACCACGAACAGGACGGCGATGCCGAGCTCGAACCACACGACCGGCGTCCAAGCGTGGTGGTAGGACGCCGGGAGGAGGTATCCCATCCACTCAATCGCCTCACGCCGGCCGTTCGCCGGGTCGTCCACCAGCGCGAACGTCGCCACGGGGTCGGACGCTCCCCGAAACAACCGCTCGGAGACCGGCAGGAGCTGCGTCGCGCCGCCGAGCAACGGCTTCACGCGCAACGCGCTGTCCGTGGCGGTCACCCGCATGAGGCCCAGCACCCGCGTCAGAAAATCGAGGGCTTCGATACGCGGATTGTCCGGCCGGTACCATCCGGTGCGCTCCCGCGCGAGGGTTGAGAGCGGAGCGACCGGTGGCGGGTCGGGCCGCGGCTCGTCCTTCGTCACGAAGTCGCGCACGAGTCGGCTGATCCGCTCGAACGCCTTGCCATTGCCGGTGTTGATCATGAACGCGAACCCGACGCCCTGCTCGGGTCGGTATGCCATGTTCGTGAGGCCGCCGTTGACGCCACCGTCATGCCCCACCCACACGAACCCGCTGTCCACGTACGTGGAGAGGTGCAGTCCGTAGCCCAGCGTGAGGCCGCTCCGGGCGGTGAGGGAGCTGCGCGGCCGCTCCATTCGTTCGATGGCTTCGGGTGGCAGGATCTGGCGGTCACCGACCCGACCCCGATTCAGCAGGAACTGCACGTAGTGCGCCATGTCCCGCGCGGATGCGTTGATGGCGCCGGCGGGACGCTCGCTGATATGCCAGTAGTACTCGGGTGTCTTCCCATCGCTATGGTAGAGCGTCGCGAGACGCGCGCGCGGTTTCGGTGGGAAATAGGTGGCCGTCGTCATGCCGATCGGCTCGAACAGGCGCTCGCGGACGAGGTCCTCGAACGGGCGGCCTTCCAGCTTCTCGATGATGTACGCCGCCACCGGAGGCCCGGAATTGCAGTAGCTCACGCGCGAGCCGGGCCGCCACCGGCAGGTACGGGTCTTGGGGTTGTAGTCGAGGCCTGCCCGTAGGGTGAGGGACGAGTCGTTCAACGCGTAGTCTTTGAGCGCCAGGTCGTCCCAGCCCGTGGCGTGCTCGAGCAGATGCACGATGCGGACGGGATCGGTGTTTTCCCACTTGTTGTGGTAGACGATCTCCGGGGCGTGGGCCCAGACCGGATCCTCCAGCGACAGGCGGCCTTCCTGTTGGAGGAGGAGCGTCAACAGCGCGGTGAAGGCCTTCGAGGTCGATCCGATCCGAAAGAGCGTCGTGTCGGTCGCCGGCCGCCCCGCGGCCACGTCGGCGGTGCCGATCCCCGCCACCCACAGGATGGAATCGCGCGTGACGATAGTAATGCCGAGGCCCGGGGTGCGTGTCTCGGCGAGGACCTCCCGGATCCGCGCTTGCAGCTCCGGGATGGTCTGTGGTGGCGCCACCGTATCCCGTGCCTGGGCGGCGAGACCGGTGGTCACGACAATCAGCAGCGCGAGGACGCGCATCGAGATGCTCCGTGGAAGATCCCCAAAGCTGACGCGCGTCGTCGAGGGCGACAAGTCGCGAAGGCCCGGGCGTTCCCTCTGGGGAGTGTGACGGCCGGAGATGCCGCAGTGGATTCGAGGGCGAAACCGACCCATCACGTCGGGGGTAGGAGAGTGCATGATGATCCGTTCTGCCCGTGCTGTGTGGCTTCCGATCGTCCTGGCGGTGCCATTGACGACGTGCTCAGACGCGTCGGCGCCGGAAGGGGCGCCCGAGCCCGCGGCCATCGCGGTGAACTCGTCGGCGTTACGCTCCACGGTCGCCGCGCTGGCGGACGACAGCATGTGCGGACGTCTCGCCGGCACGCCGTACGAGCGCCAGGCCGCGGACTACGTGGCGTCCCGATTCGCGGACGCGGGCCTCGAGGCCGGTGGCGTCGGTGGGTGGTTCCAGA
>CAYWNR010000364.1:0-271 GCA_964459705.1 uncultured Gemmatimonadaceae bacterium
AGAGTCGAACGCGCACGTCGTTGCGTGGCCCCCCGGCCACCGTCTCTACCATGACGCGCAGTCGCCGCACCGCAGCCGGAGCGAACCGATCCAGCTTTGCGTAACCGACCGTGGTCCCCGTCGCGAGGGAACGCAACGCGCCGCCGTCCGAGCCGTCGAGCGTGTAGCGGGCAATGGTTTGTCCCTCGTCGATCGGTTCCTCCAGGCGTGCCATGCCGGCGGTGACCGTGCGGCCAAGATCTACCTCACCCACCGCGGTTCGGTCGCCCGT
>CAYWNR010000364.1:281-4129 GCA_964459705.1 uncultured Gemmatimonadaceae bacterium
GTTCGGCGCCAAGTGAGGTGCGCGCCGGCCGCCAGATCTTCCGAGAAGAGCGCTTCGCGTCGTTCGCGGAAGCCGGCAAGCCGCGCGACGTCGGTGTCGTGGAGCAGGCCCGCCGTGGTCGGTGGGACGTTCAGCAGAAGCTTCGAGTTCCGCCCGACCGACGTGAAGTAGAGGTCTACCAGATTGTCCACGCTGCGAACGCGGTCGTCTTCGGCCGAGTGGTAGAACCAGCCTGGACGAATCGACACGTCCGTCTCGGCCGGTCGCCACAGCGGACCGTTGGGGTCTCCATGTTGCAGCATGTCCGTGACGCCCGGCGCGTCGGCGCCGGGGTAGAAAACGGCCGCCGGATCCACGGTGGACCAGTTGGGGTCGCCCGCCACGCCACGCTCGTTGCCGCACCAGCGGACGTCCGGTCCGGCGTCCGAGAACATGACGGCGTCGGGTTGGAGCTTGCGAACGAGTCCAAAGACGCGTGGCCAATCGTACTCCTGCCGCCGGCCGTTCGGGCCTTCGCCGTTCGCGCCGTCGAACCATGCCTCGGCGATAGGTCCGTAGTTGGCCATCAGCTCGGTGAGCTGATCGCAGTAGAAGTCGTTGTACCGCGGCGAGTCGCCGTACACGGGGGCATTGCGGTCCCACGGCGAGAGATAGAGGCCGGGCCGGAGGCCCTCGGCGCGACACGCGTCCACGAACTCGCGCACGAGGTCGCCCGTTCCCCCACGCCACGGGCTCGACGCCACGCTGTGCGCCGTGGTGCGCGTCGGCCAGAGGCAGAACCCATCGTGGTGCTTGGCCGTGAAGATCATCGCGCGGAAACCCGCCGCCCGCGCCGCCCGCGCCCACTGGCGCGTATCGAGCGCCGACGGATTGAAGATCGCAGGATCTTCGGTCCCGTCACCCCACTCGCGATCGGTGAAGGTGTTGACACCGAAATGCAGAAAGAGCGCCAACTCGTCCCGCTGCCACGCAAGCTGCGCCGGCGACGGACGCGGCCGCGCCTGAGCGAAACCGGCAATACGCGGTCGCCACCTCCATCCCACTCCCGCAGCAGCCGCAGCCGCGAGAAACCCGCGTCGAGTCCAAGCACGAGACAGCGTCACCCGATGAAGTTGCGTCTCCGCGCCACTTCACGCCATGCCGGTTCCGCTGCCCCGCTGCCCCGCTGCCCCGCTGCCCGCATGCCCGCGGCGTCACGCTTGAGCAGCTCGATGTACGCGCCGCGGGCGCTGTCGTCGTCGATCTGGGTCAACGCCCAAAGGGCAGACCGGCGGACGCCGCTGTCCGCGTCCTTGAGGGCGGCCGATGAGGACTACCAGCAGCCACGACATGATTACCGCCGTCCTTCGCGCGCCGTACGGATTTCCCGGGCGAGTCGTTTCACCTGCGCTTCGGTCAGGTCGAGATCGGAACGGCGGAGGAGCGCGGCAAGCGCGTCTTCGGCCGAGCCGCCGAAGAACGTCTCGACCAGATGATCCATGGCCGCGCGACGCGCCCGTTCACGGGCGACCGCGGGCGCGTAGACGTATCGCGGGCCATCTTCCCGGTGCGCGACGTGCTCCTTTTCCTCCAGTACGCGCAGAATGGACCGCACGGCCGAGTAGGTCGGTGGATCGTCCAGCTCCTCGAGAACCTCGGCGACCGTTGCCTCTCCGCGTCGGTAGAGGACGTCCATCACCTCTCGCTCCCGGCGGCTCAACGTCGGGGTCGTGACCGGCATGGCAGGCTCCTGGTTTATGCTGAAATTTCAGCATAGTTGCCATGGGGCGGGCAAAAAGGCAAGGGGGCTCGGCTACCCTCTTGGAGTACCGGGCGACTCGTGGGGCTGCCCTAACTCTCCTCTGGCGCGAACTGCTCCGCCAGCCGCGCCCGGGCCTCGGGGGTCGCGAGGACCACCAACGTGTCTCGGCCGCGCAGTCGCGCTCCTGTGCCTGGCAGCACCGTATAGTCTTGCCGTAACACGGCGGCGAGCTCGATGTCCCGGGCACCCTTCTCGAGCACGTCCGACATGACGGGTTGGCCAACGAGCGGGCTTTGGGGGGCGAGGGTGGCGATCGTGAGCTGCTTGCCGCCCGGCAGGTCCACCGGCACGCCGCTTTCCAGCAGCATGCGGAGGTCGAGGTGTCCGACCTGCTTGAGCGCCGCTGCCCGGTGCTCGCGCAATAGACGGAACGCGGCCTGGAGATGTTCCGCGTGATGCGCGGGCGAGTAGGCGGGGCTCGGTACCTGCGCCTCGTAGAGGCTGCCGTACTTGAAGCGCTGGGAGAGGGCCGCCTCGACCAGGTAGCTCAGCGTCACCGCGAGTGCGGCGGGGACCAGCAGCTGGTAGCCGCCGGTCATCTCCGTCACCATCAGCATCGTCGCGATCGGCACGCGGGCCGCGCCGGCGAAGAGCGCCGCCATGCCAACGATCACGAAGGGAGCGGCAGGCTGGCGGAGCACGGCCGCCACGCAACCTCCCACCATCGCCCCGACGAAGAGGGTGGGCGCGAAGACGCCGCCTGAGCCACCGGACGAAACGGTGAACGCGAACGCGAGCAGCTTGGCGAACACCAGCGCCAGCATCAGGGTGACCGCGAGCTGCCCGTCGATCGCCTCCTGGATCCAGCCGTACCCGCCCCCCAGCACCTGCGGTACGGCCAGCGCCAGCAGCCCGACGCCAAGGCCGCCGATGGCCGGCTTGAGGTGCGGCGTCAGGGGGAGCGCGTGAAACAGGTCGCGCATGCCGTAGAACACGAGTGGCACCAGGGTCGCCACGATACCGGCCACGCCGCCCAGGGCGGCGTATCGGAAGTAGTCGAGAAAGGTCGGCGTGGCGACGTTGGCCGGGACTACGAACAGGGGAGCGAATCCCACGAAGAGACCGTTGACCGCGTACGCGGTGACCGAGCCCAGCAGCGTATAGATCAATGCCGAGGCGTCGAACTCCATCCGGCTGTACAGGACCTCCACCGCGAACACGGCCGTCCCGATCGGGGAGCGGAAGATCGCCGAGAGACCCGCCGCCATCCCCACCAGGACGAGCAGGCGGCGCTCCTCCTCGGAACGCTTCGTGAGCGACGCGTAGATCGAGCCGACGCCCGCGGCGATCAGGGCGGTCGGCCCTTCTCGGCCGGCCGCCCCACCCGAGCCGATGGTGATCGCCGACGCGACGGCCTTGAGTGGGGCGACCCGCGCCCGGATGAACCCACCCGCACGGTGGAACGCCCCAACGACGGTATCGGTCCCGTGGCCTTCAGCCTCGGGCGCGAATGTGTAGACCAAGAATCCGGAGATGAGACCGCCGAGCGTGGTGGCCAGGGGAATCAGCCACAGTCCGTGGCCACCGATGGTCTGCCGCAGCAGGCCGCCCTCGCCGCCTAGCGCGGGCGGCGAATAGTCGGCCAGCTCACCGAGGAACCCCGTCTGCGCGAGACGCAGCAGGAGCGTGAACGCTTGGGCGGCGAGTGCGCCGACCACCCCGAGCGCCAAGGTGTCGAGCAAAAGCAACCGGCGGCGTTGCATTCTCACACCCCTCCGTCCGTGTATTGCGCTTCGGCGATCCTTGAACGCGGCCGGCCGGAATATGAAGGGCGCGCGCGGATGTGGAAGAGGGCAGGGACGAGCCCGCCGTCCCCGCCTTGCGTGACCGCGCGGCTACGGGCTGGGTCGGTCCGTCGTGGCGGAGCCGTCCGCTACTTGGGGGAGTGGACGGAGGAACCGCGCGGCACGCCGCATTCGGCGCGCCGGGGCGTGCCACGTTTCTCAGAGACCGTAATAGGTGCCGATGCGCCGCCCGACGTACACGCCCACGGCCGTCCCGACGATCGACACGATGAACGCCGTCATGAACCCGACGTACTGGCCCA
>CAYWNR010000365.1:0-4123 GCA_964459705.1 uncultured Gemmatimonadaceae bacterium
GCACCCACACGTCTTTGGCCTCACCGGGACGAGCGATCGCCAGCGCCACGCGCCGTCCGTCGGGGGAGAGCGCCGGGTTGTCGAACCGTCCCGGCGGAATGATGGAGGCGCTCGCGTGGCCCTGGCGCGTGACCCACACCAACTCGAGGTCGGGCGCGAACGTGGAGGCCGCGATGTACGCGAGGGTTCCGTCGTCGGAGACGGCGAATCCGGCGCGACCGTCTTCCGCCTCCAGTGCAACATCCTGGATCACCGGCACCGGCTGCCCCGTCACCTCGAGGCGGTGGAGATCGAACGGCACGGCGAACAGGGCCTCCTGCTTGGCGTAGAGCAGGTATCCCGCGGTGACGTAGCGCCCGGAAACGCCGCCCTCCAGCAGCACCTTTCGCTCACCCGTCTTCAGTGAGAGCACCTCGATCTGCGACCGCTCGAGCGGAGTCCGGAACGCGGTGAACAGCACGTGCTCACCGTCGGGGAGCACCTGGGGCCACCAGTGAGCCAACTCGCGCTGTGCGCTGTCGGGCGTGGTGAGTTGTTCGGGAGTGCCCCCACCCGCCGGCACGCGCCACAATCCGCTCTTGTAGTCGGGGGTGTAGACGATCGTACCGTCGTCGGTCCAGTCTCCGCCGGCCCAGTTGGTTGCCGCGACGTCGGCGGCGGGGCCGCCCTCGAGCGGGACCTTGCGCATCGTCTTGCCGGCGGCGAACCCGACCCACTTGCCGTCGGGCGACAGGAACGGCCGAACCCCGTCCTCGCTGCCGGGCACAACGGTGAAGTCCAACTGATCGAGCGACCGCTGCAGCAGGATGCTCTTCCCACCCTGGTTGGCCGAGACCACAATACGACTTCCGTCTCGCGACAGGGCAATGGACGGATAGCTCAGGGACGTCCCCTGCGGCAGCTCGAGAATGGCGCGCACGATGTCGCCCGACGCGGCGGCGGCCGGGTGACGCAGCCAGCCCCAGGCGGCGAGGGCGGCAAAGAGAACGGTGGCGGCAATCGCCGCGGTTACGGCGGACCGTCGGACCGTCGGACCGTCGGACGGCGGGCGATCCCAGTCCCGTCCGCCGGTCCGCCGCTCCGCCGGTCCGCCGACTTTCAGCGCCTCCGCAAACTCCGCCGCCGTCCCAAACCGATCCGCGGGCAACTTCTCGAGCGCCTTCGCGATGGCGGCTTCGACGTGCTCCGGGATGGTGTGGCGCTGGATGCGGAGCGGGCGCGGCGCTTCCGTCATCACGCGGGCTACGATGGCCTGCGCGGTTGGTCCCGTGAACGGCGGCTCGCCGACCAGCATCTCGTAGAGCGTGGCGCCGAGCGCGTAGACGTCACTGCGGGCGTTGAGCTCACGGTCGCCCATGGCCTGTTCGGGGCTCATGTAGTGCGGCGTCCCCAAGCTCATGCCCGTCTCGGTCATCCGCGTCCCGCCGGCACTGCTCACCGCGAGCGCAATCCCGAAGTCGGCGACCAGCGCCTGCCCGTCGTGCAGCAGGATGTTCTCCGGTTTGATGTCGCGGTGGATCACGCCGTGGCGATGCGCGTAGTCCAGCGCGCTCGCGATCTCCTGGGCGAGGCGCACGGCGTCTTCGACCGGCAACTGCTTTTCGCGCGTGATGCGGTCGCGGAGGGATTCCCCCTCGACGTACGGCATCACGTAGAACACCGATCCGCCCGCTTCGCCCGAGTCGTGCAACGGTAGAATGTGCGGGTGCTGGAGGTTCGCCGTCGTCTTGATCTCGGCGAGAAACCGCTCGGCCCCGATCACGGCGGCCAATTCGGGCCGCAGGACCTTCAACGCGACCTTGCGATCATGCTTCAGGTCGCGGGCGAGATAGACCGTAGCCATCCCGCCCTGGCCCAGCTCCCGCTCGATCACATAGCGATCAGCGAGGGCGACGTTCAGCTGGTCAGTGACGTGCGGCATTGGCTTCTCTCGACGGGAGCGACGGGAGCGACAAGAACGACGGGACCTTGCTCGGCGGATCTCCCGTCGTTCCCGTCGTTCCCGTCGGTTGCTCCATCCTGTTCAAACCTTCTTCTCGTCCACCGGCCGAATCGTCCGCCCGATCACGATCGTGATATTGTCCGTCCCCCCATCATCCAGCGCGTCCTGGAGCAAGGTCTCGCACGCTTGCTGGGAGCTCGTGAGGTGTCGCAGCCGCTCGCCGATGCGCTCGTCGGACACGTGCCGGTACAGGCCGTCGCTGCACAGCAGCACGACCGTGCCCCAGTCGCGGACGATGCGGGTGACCGTGGGCGCCGCCTCCTGGCCGCCGATGGCGCTCGAGAGGACACTGGCCCAGCGGGTGCGGTGTGCCTTGGTGACCGAGAGCACACCGTCGTCAATGAGGTTCTGGGCCATGGTCTGGTCGCGCGAGATCTGTGTGAGCTGGTCGTCGCGGAACAGGTAGCAGCGGCTGTCGCCGACGTGGAGCAGATACGCCTGCGGCCAGAGGCCGAGCCACAGTGTCAGCGTCGTGGCCAACCGACCACGGCCCGGGCCTGCCTCCCCGCGTTGGACCAGCTCGGCGTGACATTGCATGGCGGCATCTGAGAGGATCTCGGCGAACTGGTCGCTGTCCTCGGTCTCGGACGTGTAGAAGGCGTTGGCGCTCCGCTCCACGTACTGCGAGATGGCGAGTAGGGTGGCGCGGCTCGCTTCTTCACCACCGCCACTCCCGACGCCATCGGCGACCATGGCGAGCGACGCGAGATGCTCGGAGCGAACTGGTAGGTGCAAACCGGGCGGGAGGCTCGTGCGGTTCACCCGCATCTCCCGCGACAGCTCCGCGATCAGGAAGTGATCCTGGTTGTTCTTGCGGATCTTCCCAGGATGGGTCAATCCAAAGACGTCGATGTCCGCTTCGGTGGGGTTGCGATCGCTCACGTCCTCACGTTCTCCCGTCTTGCAAGAGGCAGGGTGACAGACCGGTTTTGACGGCAACGAAGGGAACGACGGTAGCGACGGGCGAAGCACCGTTCCGAGCTACCGTCGTGGCTATGGCTGCCGTCGTCGGTTGGGGGTCCACGAACCTGCGAAGATCGCGGCTATGCCTGCTGAGCGCCAGGGGTGCCGGGTGCGTGACCGCCAACGCGACGAGGCCCGGTGTCCCCGGGCCTCGTGTGTGCAATCGATCCGATGAGCGGTTCGCTCAGCGACCGGGGCCGCCTGGGCCCCTCATCATCCGCGGCATCCGCATGTTCCGGGGGCCGGTTCCGGGTCCCTGACGTCCGCCACGACCCATGCCTCGGCCCATGGCGCGACCAAAGCCACCGCGGTGCGCGTCCTGCCAGCCCTGCAGGAACCCGCGCTGTTCCGCCGTGAGCAGCGCCTTGGCCTTCGCCGCGGCACCCAGCTCCGCCACCGCGACGTTGTCACGGACCGCCATGCCCGCGCGCGCCTCGTTTTGGATCCCATTCACGTCCGGCCGATCCGCCTTCCACAGCTCCGCCATCTTCTCATGGTGAGCCCGGAGGCTGGTGTCGGCCTTCGCGCGCACCTGCTGGAGGTCCGTCGAGAGCGCCTCAAGCTGTTTCACTTGATCATCGGTCAGGTTCAACTGGCTCCGCCGGTTCAGCAGGACACGCGGCGAAAAGGCCATGACGCCTGCCATCTGGTCCATCATCCCCATTCCGTTGGCCTGTCCCATCCGTCCCTGCATGCGCGGTTGCATCTGCCCCTGCATGCGGGGCTGCATCGGCCGCGGGGGTTGGGTCGGTGGGGGCTGCTGCGCGCTCAGGGGGGCTGTGGCCGCCAGGGCCAGCGCCGTCCCCAAAATCGCCGAGAATCGCATGGTGTACCTCGCTGTCGTCAAAGTCATGGGTGGTGCGTGTTCCTCTGTATCGTAGACAGGTTGCGCCGGCCAAATGTTAGGGGACCTCGGCGCAAGACCCCTTGGGAAGCTCTGCACAAGTGCGGTGGCCTGGCCCGCCTGTTCCGCGCGTGTTTGGCGAGTGCACTTTCCGCTCGGCAGCAGCCGCTGAAGCGGCGGTCGGACGCCGGTTTACCGGCAGTTGCCGAGCCGCGAGCTCACTCGAAGATGCCGCGTGGCGGTGACGACTCCCTGTTCACGAATTTGTGCAGAGCTTCCTAGCGGCCTTCCTTCCGGTACATCCGGGGTCGCCA
>CAYWNR010000366.1:0-4118 GCA_964459705.1 uncultured Gemmatimonadaceae bacterium
GTCCTCCGCCCGGAGGACTGAGCCCAGGATCAGGCCTGCAACGAACGGGGTGGGTCCCGCATCTAAGCCCCGGGGTCCGGGTTGGCGCCTGCTCCCCCAATCGGGAATATTGCATACTTGTGGGTATTCCGACTCCAAACTCGACCCTAACCGTCCCGATCCATGATCTCCTCCCGACGTTCTCCTCCTGCTCTGGCCGCGGCGGCCGTTTGTGTGTTGGTGCTGGCCGCCTGCTCGGTATTCAAAGGCTCGTCGAAAGGGGAGGGAGACAGCACGAAGACGTCGGATTCGACGCCGAATTCGTCCGCATCTGAAACGTTTTCGACGGATATCGCGATTCCGGTCGAAGCCGCGCCGGTGGTGCGCGACACGCTGATCATCTCGGTGTCGGCGGCCGCCCAGGCGGCGGCCGAGCGCGAGGCCAAGCTGCTCGCGCAGGTGGCGGGGCGGATCGTCGCGGTGCACGTGCGCGAGAACGACCCCGTCGGCGGTGGTCGGCTCCTGATCGAGATCGACACCACGGAATACGCGATGTCGCTGGCGAAGGCCCAGGCCGACCTCGCCCGCGCGCAGGCCTCGTATAACGACATGGTCCTGTTCGACGATCAGATCACCGACGAGGCCGTGCGGGCCGAGCGACAGCGCGGCGCCCGGGCGAGGAGCGGGCTCGCTACAGCCGAGGTGTCGGTCAAGGAGGCCGAGTTCAATCTCAAGCGAACCCAGGTGGCGGCGCCCTTTGCCGGTCGGGTCGCGTCGCTCCGCGTCGTCCCCGGGCAGACCGTGCGGGTGGGAGACGAGTTGGCGTCCGTGGTCGATCTCGATCCGATCCGGGTGGAAGTGCAGGTGCTGGAGAGCGAGGTCGGTCTGCTCGATGCGGGGCGCCGAGCGGTCGCGTCCTTTGCCGCTTTTCCGGGCGAGGAGTTCACCGGCCGGATCGCGACCATCAACCCGATGGTGGACAAAGACACCCGGACGGCCAAGGTCACCGTCAACATCCCCAATCCGGGCGGCCGGATCCTGCCCGGGATGTACGCCAAAGTCTCGCTGGAAGCCCGCAAGTTCCCCGACCGTATTCTCGTCCCGCGGGCGGCGGTACTGGAGCGCGATCGCCGAACCATGCTCTTCGTGTTCGAGGGCGAAGGATCGACCGGGCTCGCCAAATGGCGCTACGTGACGACGGGGCTCGCGAATGACTCGATGGTGGAGATCGTGCCGAACCCCCAGACCGAAATGGTCGAGCCGGGGGAGCGAGTTCTCGTGGACGGGCACTACACGCTGATCCACGACGCCCACGTTCGGATCGTGCCCAACGTCCGGGAAGCTGGGGGGCGGCCACAATGATCAAGGCGGTCAAGGCGGTCGGGGCGGTCCTGGCGGTCCTGGCGGTTACCCCGGGAGGGCTCTTGGGGCAGCAACCGACGACCTCCGTTCCGGCGAAGCTCACGCTCGAGGACGCGCTCGCGATTGCGCGGGAACGGAACCCGGACGCCGCGCAGGCCCGGAACACCGCCCATGCCCAAGGAGCGCAGGTACGCGCCGGGTGGGGGGCGTTCCTGCCGACCATCAATGGGAGCCTGTCGTTTTCAGGATCCGATTCTCGCGTGGTCACCGGCGAGGACTTCTACGGACAACCGGTGCGGCTCGACAGCGCCGTCAGCTACCAGGGAAGCTCGTCGAGCCAGAGCTTGCAGACGAGCCTCACGGTGTTCGATGGCTTTCGGAACTTGAACTCGCTGCGATCGGCCCGCGCATCCGCGGCCGCGGCGAATGCTGCACTGGCAACCACGGAGGCGCGGATCGAGGCCGATACCAAGCGCTTGTTCTACGACGCCGTGCGCGCCCGGCAGCTGATTACGCTGGAGGAGCGGCTGCTGGCGTCCTCCCGGGAGCAGCGGGACAACATGGATCGCCGGTTCCGAACCGCCGGCGCGACGCAGGAGGACGTGCTTGGCGCCGAGGCGGACGTCGCGAACCAGGAGCTGCAGCTGGCCCGGGCCCAGGGCGACGCCGACAAGGCCGTGCTGTCGCTTCGCCAGTACCTGGGCATCACCGAGCCGATCGACTTCGAGGTGGCGGGAGAGCTGCCGGCCGCGTGGGATCCGTCAAGTCTCAACGCCGATGAGCTGGTTGCCGAGGCCCTGCGCGATCACCCCGACATGGCGCGCCTGGCGTCCCAGGCGAACGCGGCCGAGTTGCGCGCGGCGTCCACGCGGGGCGGCTACTGGCCCACGCTTCGCCTCAACGCCGGCATCGGACGTTCGATGAGCCTGCGGAGCTACTCCGCGCTGTTCAACCTGAACCCGCAGAACCGTGCGCTGAACTTCGGGGTGAGCCTGACCATCCCCGTGTTCACCGGGTTCCAGACGCAGGCGCAGGTGGCTGGGGCCGTAGCGGACGCCCGCAACGCGGAAGAAGCGCTGCGCGCCGGCAGTCTGGTGCGCGAGCGGGACGTGCGCTCGGCCGCGATCGACCTGCAGAACGCCTTTCGCGCCGCCGCCCTGGCGCAGCGCTCGACGGACTTGAGCAATGAACGCCTGCGCCTCTCGCGCGAGCGGTACGCGACGGGAGCGATCAGCTTCCCGGAGCTGCAGCTGCTCATCGACCGCGCGTCGCAGGAAGAGCGGCAGCTGATCAACGCCCGCTACAGCTACGCCGCGGCCGTCGCGGCGCTCGAGGAGCGGGTCGGCCGCTCGCTCAGGCCGTGAGTCTCCCCCGCCTCTCCGTCCAGCGCCCGGTGGCGGTCGCGATGCTCACGCTCGCGGTCGTGTTCCTGGGCGCCATCTCGTTCGTGCGGTTGCCGATCGACCTGCTCCCGTCGATCGCGTATCCGCGGCTCGTCATCTACACGCGGTATCCCGACGTCGGCCCCACGGAGGTCGAACGGTTCGTCAGCGAGCCGATCGAGCAGGCCGTCGGGCGGGTGCCGGGTGTGGAGCGCGTGGAGAGTGTGTCCCGCGAGGGCATGTCCCTGGTCACCCTGCGGTTCTCGTGGGGCACGGACATGGACTTCGCGGCACTCAACGTGCGGGAGCAGCTCGACAACATCCGCGACGGCCTCCCCGAGCTGGCAACCCGGCCCGCCGTGCTGCGCACCGATCCGAACGCCGAGCCCATCATGGCGGTGTCCGTGTCGGGGGGCGACCTCGCGGCGATGAAGGACCTGTCGGAATCGGTCTTCAAGCGACGGCTGGAGCAGATCGACGGGATCGCCGAAGCGGCCCTCACCGGCGGCCTCGAGCGCGAGATCCACGTCGAGGTGGATCCGCGGTTGCTCGAGACGTTCAACCTCACCGTCGAACAGGTATCGAGCGCGCTCGACGCGGCCAACCAGAACGCTCCCGGCGGCACGATCCGGCGCGGGCGCTATCGCTACGCGCTGCGGACGCTCGGTGAGTTCCAGACGGTGGACGAGATCGGACAGGTGCCGATCGGGGCCCGGGCGTCCGGGGGCGGCCAGGTGCTGCTCCGCGATGTCGCCAAGGTCGAAGACGGCTTCAAGGACCGGGAGTCGATCGCGCGCTACGACGGCCACGAAGCGGTCGGCCTGCTGCTGTTCAAGGAAGCGGGCGCCAACACGGTTCGGGTGACGCAGCAGGTGGAACGCGTGCTGGCGCAGCTTCGGATTCAGTATCCCGACATCGAGATCGCGGTGGCGACCGCCCAGGCGGGCTTCATCACGGACGCTATCAGCAACGTGGTCCAGACGCTGGTCTACGGGGGCATCCTCGCCTTCCTCGTCCTGTTCCTGTTCCTGCACGATCCGCGCTATCCGGTCGCGATCTCGCTGGCGATCCCGATTTCGGTGGTCGCGACGTTCGCGCTGTTGGACCTGACCGGGATCTCGCTCAACATCATGAGCTTGGGCGGGCTGGCGCTCGGGGTCGGCATGCTGGTGGACAACTCGATCGTGGTGCTCGAAAACATCTTCCGGCATCGCGAGATGGGCGTCCCGCCGCGCGAGGCGGCGGCGATCGGCGCGGAAGAGGTGCAAACCGCGGTGATCGCCTCGACGCTCACCACGATCGCCGTTTTCGCTCCCATCGTGTACGTGCAGGGCGTAGCCGGTGAGCTGTTCGGCGACCTCTCCATCGCGGTCGCGTCCGCGCTGTTGGCGAGCC